>JBMFOQ010000050.1:0-542 GCA_049969555.1 Minisyncoccia bacterium | reverse complement strand
AAAAAATCAGCTTTCCCATGCTTATTTATTTACTGGCCCAAGAGGAACGGGAAAAACAACTGTTGCTAGGCTTTTAGCTAAATCTTTAAATTGTGAAAATAGAAAAGAAGGATCTTATGAACCTTGTAATAAATGTACTTCTTGTATTGAAATTAATGAGAATCGTTCTTTAGATTTAATTGAAATTGACGCCGCTTCTAATCGCGGTATCGATGATATTAGAGCTCTAAAAGAGAATATTAAATTTCCGCCAGTAAAATCTCGCTATAAAATTTTTATTATTGACGAAGCTCATCAGTTAACATCAGAGGCTTTTAATGCCCTTTTGAAAACATTAGAAGAACCACCACCTTATATTATTTTTATACTTGCTACTACTGAACCCGACAAATTACCACCAACAATTTTATCAAGAGTTGAGCGTTATGATTTTAAGCGTTTATCTATTGACGATATTATTGAAAGATTGGAACAAATAAGTAAATTAGAAAATATTGATATTGATCAAGAAACTTTAAGATTAATTGCTTTACATTCCGAAG
>JBMFOQ010000049.1:0-569 GCA_049969555.1 Minisyncoccia bacterium | reverse complement strand
CGAAATGTTTCACGTGAAACATTTTTAATGTTTAATGCCTGAAATGTTTCACGTGAAACATTGTGTGAAACAAAGTGTGAAACATTTTTAAGACATAATAATCAAAAAATGGCTTAACCATGCGGAAAACTGGCTTTTAGGGCTTAGTTTACGCATGGTTAAGCCAAAAATCCATAATTAATCCTTATTTTTAGGCTTTGAAATGTTTCACGTGAAACATTTTTAATGCCTGAAATGTTTCACGTGAAACATTGTGTGAAACAAAGTGTGAAACAATGACAATTAGACTAAAAATCGCGGGATTAATGGATTGATTCTAGTAACTATTTCGTAATTTATAGTAAAAGCTAATTGAGCTAAATCATCAGCAGTAATTTGTTGATTTTTACTTTTACCGATTAAAATCACTTTATCGCCAACTTTAACATTTTTTATATTGGTAATATCAACCATTGATAAGTTCATACAGATTCTTCCTCGAATCGGACATTTTTTAGCCTTGATAAGTACTTGGGCTTTATTAGAAAAAAGGCGATTATAACCATCCCAATAACCAACCGGAATAATAT
>JBMFOQ010000048.1:0-588 GCA_049969555.1 Minisyncoccia bacterium | reverse complement strand
GCTATTAATCCTGGTAATTCTGGAGGACCATTAATTGATTTAAAAGGAAGAGTGATCGGTATTAATATGGCCACAGTTTTAGGAGTAGAAAATATTGGTTTTGCTATTCCGATTAATCAAGCAAAAAGAATATTAAACGAATACAAAAAATATGGTAAATTTTATCGTCCTAGTTTAGGAATTCGTTATTTAATCATTAACCCTCAATTAAAAGAAGAGCACCATCTAAATTCTGATTATGGTGCTTTTATTATTTTTGAATCTATTCCTGGACAAAAAGGTGTTATTCCTAATAGTTTAGCTTCGAAAGCGGGATTAAAAGAAGGGGATATTATTCTAGAAATAAATGGTAAAAAAATAATTAATCAAGAAGTAATGAACGAGATTGTTAATGATTTGCATTATGGTGATAAAATAAAAATTCTTTTTCTAAGAGAAAAAGAATTAAAGACGATAGATATTATTTTAAAAGAATGATTTTTATTTTATGCGATGATTTTTTTGCACGAAACGATTTAAAGCCTCTTTTAAAAGAGGCCATTTTTTTAAATTGGAATTTTCTTTTAAAATTAGATTAGCTGCCTCCTG
>JBMFOQ010000047.1:0-660 GCA_049969555.1 Minisyncoccia bacterium | reverse complement strand
GCCATCAAGATCAACATTCCAAGAACCAGGAAGGGCAATGCTACCATCATAATCTCGGGCGCAAACCCCCGGATGTCTATCAGGTTTTCTATTATTAGCTACTTTGGTTTTTAACAATAATTCTGAATATCCATTTTTATAATCCTCTAAATCGTTTAATTGATTTTCTAAATCTTTTAATTTTTGATTAAAATTTTGTTGATCATCGCAAGAACTTAATAAATTCTTTTTCAATTCTGAACCTTTAATTGTTTCTAATAATTTTTGATACTTCTCTAAAATTAAATCGCCATCGCTGGATAAATCCACTTGGTTTGTGTTTTCTGTGTTAAACTGATGGGAGTCAATATTTGAATCAAAGCCATTAAATAAAAAATAACCAGCTCCTATAGCGGCGATAACTGATACCCCGCCAATAATTAATAAGTTTTTATTCATATTTTTAGTAATTAAATTTTATATTATAACTAAAAATTAGTCAAGACATCCTTTAGAAAAATTAATTAAGCATTTTTTAAATCTTAATTGACACATTATTTAAAATAAGAATCATATTGATTATTAAGTGAAGCTTCACTATAATATTATATTTTTTTGAGCTTAAATACAATAAATAATAAATACAAGCCGATTTTATTAACTGACTTGGCATCCACAAAG
>JBMFOQ010000046.1:0-696 GCA_049969555.1 Minisyncoccia bacterium | reverse complement strand
GAATTAAGTATTTTATTTAAACAAGCGCAAGAATGGGAAACTAATGTTTTGGAAAGATATCTGAGAAAATTAAATGATACGAGTTGGCAATGGAAAAATTCTCCTGTTCCGACATTACCTCTAGAATTATTTATTAGCGAAGAATTGATTTAAAAACATAATAAAGGATTTGTAAGATCTACTAAATATTTTTTATTTCTTAGCCGTTTATTTACAAAATATTTTGTTGCGCAAAAAGTGAAACTAGAAAATATGAAAGATTATTAAAAAGATAAGCAAATAGAAAAAGAAAAAAAATAATAAAATCCATTGAAAATAAATAATGATTGCGGGATCGTCTAATGGTAGGACACATGCCTCTGGAGCATGGTATCCTGGTTCGAGTCCAGGTCCCGCAGCTAATTTCTACCTTTTAAAGATATGAGCTTAGAACAAATACCAAACAATAACCTCAATAATATCTCCCCCCAAGAAGAATTTTTACGATCAAAAGAAGATATAGAAAAAACAGATTTTGATCTAATAAAATTACGCCATTTAACATCGTTACTGGCTGAAAAACAAAAACAAGAAAACCCTGAGTTGCCTATAGACACTGAAACTGCTCGTCTTAATATGGACGATTACGTAGAAAATAAAGTTTTTAGTAAAGAAGAGGTAGAAGGAATAAAAGAAACTGTTAAAGAGCTAGAAGCT
>JBMFOQ010000045.1:0-723 GCA_049969555.1 Minisyncoccia bacterium | reverse complement strand
CTTTTTCTTTTTTAATTCATCTTTTCTTGCTTCATAAGCATTAATATCAATACTAGTAATGATAACTTTTTCTTTTTCTCCGATTTTTTTATTATTCTCGTTTTCTATTTTAGAAACTTTAAAATCCTTATCTTTATCACTTTTAACATTTTTTAATTTTTCTATTAACTTTTTATAACTTTCTGAAGCCCCTTCAGGAACTTGAAAAGCTTCTTCTTCGCCATTATTAGAAAATAATGTTTCTTTACTCATAATTATTTAATTTAAAGTTTTTAAATAAAGTTTTTAAATTTTAAAGTAAAATTATTGTTTTAAAGTAAAATTATTGTGGACCGGATGGGAGTTGAACCCACAACCTTCGGTATGCAACACCGACGCTCTAGCCAATTGAGCTACCGGCCCCTAAAATAATTTTAAAGCAAGTGTATTATATCATAATTTTTGAAAAATAAAAAGAATACAAAAAAGGCGCCCCTGATGAGCGCCATAAAAATATTTATATCTAAGGTACAATAGGAAATTCTATCTTCACTTGCTGAAGAACTTGATCCCATTCAACAACAGCATTTAGTTGTTCTACAATGAATCTCAATGGGAAATAACTTCTATTATTTTTAATGAATGGTGTGATAGTATTATCGCCCTTTTCAATTTGAATCCATTGTTCCTTGCCATAACTATCAACCACTCGAGCCAAAGGTTTTCCGATCCATAATTCAATTG
>JBMFOQ010000044.1:0-785 GCA_049969555.1 Minisyncoccia bacterium | reverse complement strand
GTTTTTATCTTTTTTATTTTTAATACTGTTGAAGCCGCAACTTTATTTCTATCACCTGCTAGTGGGTCTTATTCTGTTGGACAAACTTTTACGGTGACTGTTTATGTTTCTAGTACCGATCAAGCAATGAATGCAACTAGTGGCATGATTGCATTTCCTGCAGATAAACTTCAGGTAATTTCTTTATCTAAAATAGGTTCTATTATTAATCTATGGGTTCAAGAACCATCTTTTTCTAATGATAATGGTACGATAAACTTCGAAGGGGTAGTTTTAAATCCTGGTTTTCAGGGTATTAATGGAAAAGTTATTACCATCACTTTTAAAGTCAAGACTATTGGCACGGCTTCTTTATCATTTGATTCCAGTACTGTATTAGCTAATGACGGTCAGGGTACAAATATTTTAACTAATATAGGTAAGGCTAATTATGTTTTAGAAAATCCTCCTAGAACTCCAATTGCTCCTCAACCTGAAACACCAAGTAAAACGATTGGTACACCTAATGCCCCAGAAATTATTTCTTCCACTCATCCCGATCCCAATAAATGGTATCAAGCTACAACCGCTAAATTTTCTTGGAAAATAGGATCTGATATTATTAGCGATAGCGTAGTTATTGATAAAAATCCCAGAACTATTCCTCAAACAGTTTTTACTCCTCCCATTACTTCAAAGGAAATAAGTGATTTATCAGAAGGAGTTTGGTATTTACATGTTCAACTGAAAAATTCGTATGGCTGGGGAGATGTGGCTCATTTTAGAGTAGGAATAGATACCACTCC
>JBMFOQ010000043.1:0-1070 GCA_049969555.1 Minisyncoccia bacterium | reverse complement strand
CCATTAGGAGGCGAAGCGGGATAAGCACACCTACTCCCACAAGAACCAGCTGACGCACAACCAGAATAAGTAATATTGCAGGCCTCAAGACAGGTGGATGGACATACTGTAGTAGTGGTGGTAGGTGGAACTGTTGTTGTAGTTGTTGTGGTAGTTGTAGTAGTTGTTGTGGTAGTTGTGGTAGTGGTGGGAGGAACTGTTGTTGTAGTGGTAGTGGTAGGCGGAACTGTAGTAGTTGTGGTAGTAGTTGGAAACAATGTGGTAGGGGTTTCTAAATAAGGAGATATTATATTAAACACGAAAGAATTAGTGCGGGTGATTTGCTGTTCAGGATGAGTAGAATTATATTGCAAAGTAAGATCAATTTTAATACCGGTTTTTGCCGAGCGTAAATCTTGAACATGATAATTAGAAGTAGAACAAATATTTGTTTGGCTATCCCCTCCTGTCTTGCAATTAAAACTAATCCAACCAATATTTTCTGACCAAGCATAGCCATCCCATTCACCTGCTTGATAAGTGGCAGTAGTGGTAGTGGCAACTTTAACACCATAATTAACAGTAGAACCATCTGTAGTAGAAGAAAAACTAATCCAACCAAAACTTTCTGACCAAGCCCAACCAGATAAATTACCATTACTATCCGAAGAAACTTTAAAATTAGAAGTAGAACAACAATTCATAAAATTACAATTTAAAGCAATCCAACTCCCATTACTCAAAACATAAGCTCCACCATTTAAATCCCCTCCACCAGTTGGCACCTGAACATTTCCTCCGGGATAAGCAAAATCAATCCAACCAATATTTTCTGACCAAGCATAATGATTACCTATAGCCACTGCTGATAAACCTCCTACTGGCGAAAAAAGTAAAGAGGTAATTTTTACTTTATTAGGATCGTTTAAAGCCATTTGACTTCCGCCTCCTAATTGAAGATAAACCGTATTATCAGTAGCGCCTAATGAAAAAGTAGTGGTCGAATTGTCTGCCATATTCAAACTTAAAAGAGAACCACTAAGAGTTTGAATACTTTTTGCTGCTTCAATTTTTTGTCGGAAAATTTCTTC
>JBMFOQ010000042.1:0-1302 GCA_049969555.1 Minisyncoccia bacterium | reverse complement strand
GCTTTCTTAAGATCCACAAACCCTATTTTTTTATCATATTCTTTTAAAACCAAAATATGATAATGGGGAACACCCCGTTTCTGAAACTCTATAACCCAAAAATAATGTTCTACAAAGTAATTTTTTCTTAAATTCCTAAAAAAAGTCTTAAATTTTCTTTCTTTAAATAATAAAAATTGTTGTATATCTTTGAAGGTAATTGTCAAAAAATCTACAAAGTATTTTTTTGTTTTTACTTCTTTCTCCAATAATTTAATTCTCTTTTTTATATTTCTAAGTTGTCTTTCTCTTATTTCTTCTAATGTTATTATCATAAAAAGTTTCCTTTATTTATATATATAAACAAGCCCCTACAAGCAAAAATTAAATCATTTTTTCATTTTTATTTTTCAAAAAAATTTTTAATTTTTTTGAAAAATAAAAACCCCCAAAAAGGACCCTCCCTGACGGGTTTCCTTTTTGGGGGTTTTATATAACCCAACAAAAAAATTTTTAAACTTATTATTTTTAAAGAAAAAGAAAAACTACAAAGAGATACAAAAGGAATCTTAAGAAAAATATATAATTCTATTAATGGATTTAGCATGTTTTTATTTAAAAGGTAAGGGTTTATCCCTTACCTTTTTTTATTTTTCTTTTTTTTATTTTTTCTTTTATATTATTCTATCCTCTTTTTATTTTTCTTTCTTATTTCTAATTTAAATCTATATCTAAATCTAACTCCATTACTATAATCCTATATACAAATATTATATCGTCTATACTTTCTATATCTATATCATATTCATGACTAAATTCATATTCTATTGTTATTAAATTCTTATACTTCTTTTCATATACATTAATAACAACTTCTTTTATTTCTAAGCCTTCAACAGAGAAATTAGTTAAAAAACGCCACTCTATCTTTTTATTAGAATACTCAATATAATTCCAGCCATTTTCCTTTTTTATTTCTATTCCTTTTTCTTCAAACTTCATATTTATATACTTTTTCATAATTTTTTTGTATTCTTCCTTTTTTGTTATCAAACCACCAAAGCCATACTGTCTATATTTTATCTTTTTTTGTATATATCTATTTTGTAATATTTTATGTTTTTCTTTTTCTATAATAGGTTTTCTTTCTAATCCAAAGCCCTTTTGTAAATATTTAGTCAAATATGATAAAATTCTTTTTGTATATACTCGTTTTATATTAGTATATCCTACATAATTTTTGTATGCTTTCTTAAGATCCACAAACCCTATTTTTTTATCATATTCTTTTAAAACCAAAATATGATAATGGGGAACACCCCG
>JBMFOQ010000041.1:0-1365 GCA_049969555.1 Minisyncoccia bacterium | reverse complement strand
ATAATAAACCCCTCACTTAAAAAAGATTTGTTTTGGCAGTGAGGGGTAATAATCAATTAAAAATTAATAAATTAAATTAATAAATAATTAAAAATATGAAAGGATTTTTTACAAATATCGAGAAAGAAACTTTGGAAAATGAAAATTTTCGCAAAGTTTTATATACTGCCAAACATTCCCAGTTAGTATTAATGAGTTTAAAGCCAAAAGAAGAAATTGGCGAGGAAATTCATCCTGATAATGACCAGTTTTTCAGATTTGAAAAAGGACAGGGGAAGGTTATAATTGACGGCAACGAATATCTAGTTAGCGATGGTTCAGCGATTGTTGTTCCGAGCGGCGCAAAGCATAATGTTATAAATATTTCAGAAAGTGAAAGTTTAAAACTTTATACTATTTATTCGCCAGCACACCATAAAGATGGAATAATAAGAGCAACCAAAGAAGAGGCGATTGCCAATGAGGCAGAGTTTGATGGTATTACTACTGAATAAATATGATTCTTTCTGACCGCGATATCAAAAAAGTTATTAAAGAAGGAAAACTCATCTTTAAGCCAACTCTATCTGATGACCAAATAGGGCCGGCTTCTATTGATTTAAAGTTAGGGCCGGTATTTAAGTATTTTAATATTACCAAACAGCATCTTTTGGATATTAAAAAGGGATTGCCAAATAATGATTTTATTGTTGAAAAAAAATTAAAAAACGACGAACCATTTATTCTTCATCCAAATAATTTTGTTTTGGCAGCCACTAAAGAGTATGTTATTGTACCAGATAATATGATTTTAAGAGTAGAAGGCAAAAGCACTTTGGCTAGGTTAGGAATTTTGGTTCATACTGCTGGTTTTGTTGATCCGGGTTTTGAAGGAACATTAACTTTGGAAATCTCTAATCAATCAAATTTGCCAGTTGCTTTATATCCTGAGATGTATATTTGCCAGATTGCGGTCGAATATCTTTCTTCACCAGCAGAAGTTCCCTATAACAAAAGAAAAAAATCGCTTTATTCCAAGGCAAAAGGCCCTATGGAAGCAAAAACCAACAATCTTTTTGAAAGAAAATGAAAATGTGATATAATTTTAGATGTTAAATGTCAAAACCTAAATTCTAAGTCTTTTTTAAAAACTGAATACAGTAATAATTTTTTATGATTTAACATTTATTCTTTGGAATATTTTTCCGGGGTAGTTCAGCGGTAGAACGCCTGGCTGTTAACCAGGATGTCCGAGGTTCGAATCCTCGCCCCGGAGCCAGATTTGACGATACAAACTTAAAATTTTTAGACGAACTGTTTGTTTGCCCCGCCCCGCCAAAGGCGGGGCGGCGGGGCTTTACAGATGGCTCGCGGGCAAAAAATGGA
>JBMFOQ010000040.1:0-1583 GCA_049969555.1 Minisyncoccia bacterium | reverse complement strand
AGAATAAAAAAAATAATTTTTTCTTTTCGGGAAAAAGAACTAAAAAAAAAGATAATTTTTTTAAAGGAAAAAAACTTCATTTTTTTTAAAGACTATTTACTTGGATAAAAATAAATTCAAAATTAAAAGAAAAAGAAAAAGTGGAGATTTCTTTAATCTTTGTTAATCCAGCGCAAATCAAGAAATTAAATTATTATTGGCGAAAGAAAAATACCCCTACTTCTGTTCTTTCTTTTCCCAGTCAAATTACCTTTTATTTAAAAAAGAGTATTAAAAATAAAAAAATTTTAAAGACAAAAGATTTAGGAGAAATAATATTTTGCCCGGCAATTATTGAAAAACAATCAAGAAAGGAAAAAATTGATAAAAAGGAAAAGTATCGATATTTATTAGCCCATAGTCTTTTGCATCTTTATGGTTATTCTCATTTTAAAAAAGCAGAGTTTTTAAAAATGACTCAAAAAGAAAAAATTCTTTTGGAAAAATAATTAATCTTTAATGTCTAATAAATATCTGGCAATTGATTTGGGCTCTCATTCAATTAAGGCATTGGTGGCGAGTTTAGAAACCAATGGCTGGCGAGTGTTATTGCCAATTTTAAGAAAATCAAGAGGAATTAAAGGAGGAGAAATCGAGGAGATCGAAGCCGTAGCTGAGGATTTAGAAGGATTGTTGTGGGAAATTGAAGGATTATTAAAGGGAGCAAAATTTAAATCAGCCGTGGTAGGAATTAACTCTTCTCGGATAGAAATTAGAAACTCGAAAGGCTCTTCCTTGGTTTCGCGGGCTGATGGGGTAATTAGTCTCGATGATAAAGAAAGGGCTGATAAATCAGCTGAAGTAATTTCTTTAGAAAACAACCGAACATTAGTGCAGACTGTTATTAGGGACTATATTATTGATGGTTCAACCAGAGTGAAAGATCCAATAGGATTAAATGGTTTAAAATTGGAAGCCGAGGCAATTCTTTTAGACGTTTTTTCTCCCGTAATAAAAAATCTTGAGTATTTAAAAGAGGCGATTGGCATAAATTTATCACCAAAATTTATTTTGGCTTATGCTGGTTCTGAACTGGCTTTAAATAAGCAAGATAAAGAATTAGGGGCACTGGCGTTAGATTTAGGAGCTTCAACTACTTCAATGGCTGTTTATGAAAATGGGCAATTATTAGATTTGAAAGTTTTGCCCATTGGGGGAAATCATATTACGAGTGATATTGCTATTGGCTTAAAAGTACCTTTTGATGTTGCTGAGGAAATAAAAATAAAAGAAGGAATAGCCTTAACAAAAAAAGTTGAAAGAGGAGAGTCATTTGATTTAAAAGATTATTATGAAGAAATAGAAGCCCCGACAAAAATAACCAAAAAATATCTGGTTGAAATTATTGAAGCGCGCTTGGGAGAAATTTTTGATAAAGTTTCCGAACGCTTAAAACAATTAAGTCGTTATCAAAAACTTGCTGGCGGGGTGGTTCTTTATGGCGGCGGAGCAAAAATGAATGGAATTAAAGAATTAGTTAAAGAAAAATTAAAATTGTCTATTAAATTAGCCAAACCAGAAATTGAATGGTATAAGGATAATCC
>JBMFOQ010000039.1:0-1661 GCA_049969555.1 Minisyncoccia bacterium | reverse complement strand
CCTTGCCAACCTCCTGTGTTGCTATGTAACCAATAGTGTTATAATCAGCATCTTGTATTGAGCCTGGCATAACTGTTGCGAGTTTAAATATAGGTTTTTCCTCAGTGGCTTTCTTACAAGATACTGTGGAAGTAATAAATAGTGTGATAACAATTCCTAAAATTAACAAAAACTTTACTCTTTTCATAAATGCTACCTCCTTAAAAAATTAAATTTATACATTTATTATAATATTTTTATTTTAAAAATAAACCTCCTCTTTTTTATCAAATTTAGCTAAAAGTCTACCATTCTTAAAAACAAGTCTACCTGGTCTTAATCTTAAAGCTTCGCATGCGCTTTTGCAAAAAAGAATATTGAAATCAGCTGGATTGCCTTCTTTTATTCCATAATTTTTTAACCTTAATATCCTTGCTCCATTATAGGTTATCATATCAAATATCTTTTCAACTTTATTTATTGAATTATATTGAGCTGCATATGCGAAGAGTAATCCATAGTCAAGAGGATCGCCTGTTCCAAAAAGATGGAAACCATCTGAAATAGTATCTTGACCAATTGCAACATTTACTCCTTCTTCAACCAGCTCTCTAACTCTTGTCAATCCTCGAGTTCTTGGCTCTTTATCAATTCCCATTATAAGAAGAACTTGTGGATTAACACAAATATTTAAATTAGCAATTTTTAATAACTCAATAACTTTTTTAGCATGAGCATTATTTTGATAACTCAAGGAAGTACAATGAGCAGCTGTGACTCTTCCAAAATAATTCTCTTTAATAGTTTTATAGGCAATATATTCAAGTGATCTGGCAAAAT
The DNA here is from genome assembly GCA_049969555.1 of Minisyncoccia bacterium. Classification (GTDB taxonomy): domain Bacteria; phylum Patescibacteriota; class Minisyncoccia; order UBA6257; family UBA6257; genus DAOOKJ01. The sequence continues at coordinate 842 of JBMFOQ010000039.1, read as the reverse complement.
AATCTTTTGTCTGATCAACATGCATATCAATATCAAGATTAAATTTTTTTGCTAACTCAAAAACATAATCTACATGTTTTTTAGATTCTTCATCTATCCATTCTGCTGCAGGCATTCCACCAACTACATCTGCTCCCATCTCTACTGCCTGAACCATTAACTTCTCTGTTCCTTCATTACAAAAAATCCCTTCTTGTGGAAAAGCAACTAATTCTAAATCTACAAAATTTTTCATTTCATCTTTAGCTAAAATTGCACCTTCTAAAGCAGTTAAATTACAATAATTATCAACATCAATTGGAGCTCTAATTATTGTTACACCAAACTTTATTGAATCCTTTATCGCCCTAATAGCTCTTTTTTTGACATCTTCTTTTGAATAGTGTTTTTTTATATCATGCATTAACCTAATTGATTCCTCAAGAGTCTCCTCTTTACCAACTCTTCTTGATTCAAAAGTAAATGCTTTATCTATATGCAGATGTGGATCAACAAAGGTTGGAGTGATTATATTACCTTCAACATCTATTACAACATCCGCATTAATATGTAAATTTTCTTTTATAATTTTAAATTTCCCATCTTCTATATATATATCTACGATGCGATCTTCATTTAATAATTTAGCATTTTTAATTAAAAGAGTGGCATCTAAACTTAACTTTTGATTCATTATAAACCTCCTTTAAATTAGATAATAAAACTTAAATAACTTAATTTTAATATTATAACCTTATTGACAAAAAAATTAATTAGGATAAAATTTAATATAACCTGTTTCCTTTGGAGGTGAAAAGGTTGGTTAAGATTAAGTTAAGAAGAATGGGTAAAAAGAAAGAACC
>JBMFOQ010000038.1:0-1981 GCA_049969555.1 Minisyncoccia bacterium | reverse complement strand
CTTAGATATAAATAAGACGGGCCAAAATCTGAATGATATAGAAAAGTATGGCATAACTAAGATATTCAATGTAAACATAGATAAAAAAGAAATAGAAGAAAATGAAGAATTTGAAGATCGCTTTCTATGATTAACTCTCTTGAACTTATAGATCAAAAAACTATTTTTTTTACAGGTACCCAAGTTAGTTATTTTGTAGTTTGTCCTACGAAGCTTTGGCTGTTCTCTCATTTTACAACACTCGAGAAAGGTTTTGATTTAGTGCAACTGGGTAAGCTGTTACAACAAACTTCTTATCGAGAAACAAGAAAAGATCTAATAATTGACCAAAAAATTGCAATTGATTTTTTAAAAAGAGAAAACGGGTTAATCCTTCATGAAGTAAAGAAATCAAGTAAGTTAAAAGAAGCACATGTTATGCAGTTAGTATATTATCTATATTTCTTGAAGAATGAGAAAGGAATAGAAAACATAAGAGGTGTGATTGATTATCCCAAAGAGAGAAAAATTTTAAAAATTGAATTAACTCCAGAAAAAGAAAAAGAAATCGAAGAAATTTTAGGAAAAGTAAAGGAGATAATTTCTTTACCGAGACTACCAAAACCAGAATATAAAAAGTATTGTAGAAAATGTGCGTATTTTGAATTTTGTTTTGGAGATTAATTTTTAAAATAAAAATATAAATTTATTGCATGGTGAAACTAAATCTTTTTATAATAAGAAATGGAATAATCCAAAGAAAGCAAAATACAATTTACTTTGTTTACAAAAATGAGAAAAACGAAATAATTAAAAAACCTTTACCGATAGAAAAAATTTACTCAATTTATTGTCATGGAAGAGTAACATTTCGTTCTGGAGCTTTAGCATATTTGATGCGGCACAGTGTACCGGTTCACTTTTTCAACAAATTTGGTTTTTATGAAGGAAGTTTTTATCCAAGGGAAACTTTGGTTTCTGGAGAATTGCTGATTAAGCAGGTTCAGCACCATCTAGATTTTTCTAAAAGAATAGAATTGGCTAAAGAATTTGTTAAAGGATCTATACAAAATATTCTAATGAATTTAAAATATTACAGAAAAGAGAATGAAAGCTTGAATAAAGATATTGAAAAAATTTCTGAATTTTTACAAAAAATAAATAATGTTAATTCTATACAAGAATTAATGGCTTTAGAGGGAAATGTAAGAGAAATTTATTATCAATCTTGGAACAAGTTTTTGCCAGAGAAGATTAAATTCGAAAAAAGAAGCAGACAACCACCAGAAAACATGATAAATGCTTTAATGAGTTTTGGTAATTCTTTAGTTTACTGCCTGTTTAACTGAAATTTATAATACTCAATTAAATCCAACAATTAGTTATTTGCATGAACCTTTTGAAAGAAGATTTTCTTTAGCATTAGATCTAGCTGAGATTTTTAAACCTTTATTGGCAGACAGAACGATTTTCAAACTAATTAAACAAGATAAAATTGATGAAAGTTATTTTCTAAAAGAATTGAATTATTGTATTTTAAACGATAAAGGAAAGAAAGCCTTTTTGCAATCTTTTGACGAAAAGCTAAAAACAACAATAAAGCATAAAGGTTTAAAAAGAAGTGTAAGCTATCAAAGATTGGTTAGGTTAGAGTGTTATAAATTAATAAAACATTTGCTTGGAATTAAAAAGTATAAGCCCTTTGTTATTTGGTGGTAAAATGTATGTAATCGTTGTTTATGATGTTAATGTTAGCAGAGTTAATAAAGTATGCAAGTTTCTTAGAATGTATTTAAATTGGGTTCAAAATTCTGTTTTTGAAGGTGAGTTAACTGAAAGTGAATTGGTGAAAGTAGACTGAACCGAGCTTTGTTTTATAAGCAATTCAAAAGACTGCTGTTGTACGATTTCAGTTTTTTTTCGGATGGATTTCTTATCGAAAAAGTAAATAAAAGAAATTTAAAAATTGAAAAATAAACATTTAAAATATGCAAAAAAATCG
>JBMFOQ010000037.1:0-1987 GCA_049969555.1 Minisyncoccia bacterium | reverse complement strand
GTAACTTCTTCAGCACTTGAATATTTAACGGATAAACAAAACAAGAAAATAAAAAGATAAATAATAGATAAAAAGCTGAGAAAAAATTTTTTAACCATATGTACAACACCTCCTACATGGTTTTTATTAAGCCCTTTAAAATAGCTTTTAACTTTTCCCGCGTAAAATAAATCCATAGATTTTTTTATTATTTCCCCTGACATACAAATTAAACCATTATAATATTGTCTTGATAAATATTTTAACATTGTTAAAACCTTAAAAGAAAAGTGAAAGGTTTGAGTGAGAGGGAAATTCAGATTTAATTCTGATATTTTCGCCTGGGAAATTCACAGTTTTTAATTATATGTTACTGGGCTTCCGAAGCTTTGAGGATGAGAGCTGCAATTTCTAAGTGTTTTCCAACTTGAAAAGAAAGCAATGAATGACATAATAAAATAGTTCAAGGGTTCAATTCTGCAAACCACCGACCATCAAATTAAGAAGGCTTATTGCCTCACATAAAAATCTATTCGAAATTGATTTCATTGCCTCATATAAAAATCTATTCATATTTTATCCCTCTTACAGAAGTTGCTAATTTAAAAAGTTTGTCTTGAAGCTGTAAAATCCTTTCTCTTAACTCTGCAGGATTTAATTTTTCATAAATCTCCTTTAATTCCTCTTTTATTTCCAGGGCTACATCCTCTCGTTCAAGAACTCTCTCAAAAGGAGTTTTAGGTACATCATAAATTTTCTTCACCCTGGCTCCACTTCTTGTCTTCTCTAAAAGCTTAACACAAGGTTGAAAATAATTCACATATAAGCTTAAAAGAATGCTCATCTCTTTCATTACTTTAAGTGCTTGCTCTCCCTCATAACGATAATATCCAAAATACCTTCTGCCAATACTCCAATTCTTCTGTTCCACATGACAATTATCATTTTTCCAATAAGGTCTTGATCTTGTAAAAACTATACCTTTTTCTTGACACCACCTGAATAGATGATGATTAATAAAGGCACTATCGTTATCGCAATCAATTCCTCTTATAGGGAAAGGAAATCTTTTTAAAGCTTGTTGTAAAGCCTCAAAGGTCCAACATTGAGCTTTATTCTTAAGTGGAAAAATCTCTGTCCATTGAGTAGAGATATCTGTAATTACAAGGCTAAAGGCAAACTCACCCTTTGCATTCCCTCCATCATGGCTCAATAAATCCATCTCCACAAATCCAACCACGTTGTCCTTCCATCCCTTGTGGGTACGAAAAGGAATCTGTTTCTTAAGAAGACTTCCTGGTTTAGTCTTTGCCCTGGGTTTTAAATTTAAAGCTTGTCTTTCCTTAGAAAGTAGCCGATCAATAGTTGATCTTGAAATTTTAAGAAGCTTTCCTTCTGTATCTTCACTAATATTTAGCTCTCCAAAGGCTTTAAGTTTAGCAACCATTTGAGGAAGTAAAGCTTTAAGCCTGAGACTGCAAGGAAAATCAAGAATAACCCAGATTTTTCTTAAAGCTTTAAAGACTTTTTCATCATAAATTCTTGGTTTAGATCTTTTAGCTTTTTTTGTGTTTAAAAGGATTTTAGAGGAAAATTTTTTAAAGAGGGGTAATTTCAGAAGCTTTTTTCTTAGAAGAAAGCAAGCATATGAGCGATTGTATTTTGTGGTATAGACGAAATTACTGATAATTTTTGATTTTTCCTTTTTAGATTTTGCTTTTGAGTATTGGTTAGCATAATACAGAAGCAAATTTCTTTTAGTCATGGTATCAAGCTCCTCAAGCACATTAAAAGCTGGTTGTGGCATAGGGATACCTCCTTTTTTGAGTTTAGCCTTTTCATAAAGAAGATATCCCATTTTGAGTAGATTTTTATATGAGGCAACGAATAGAATTTCAAATAGATTTTTAATGAGGCAATTCGAAGTATTGAAGTGTAAAGGCAATTCTGTTATAATTTAAGAAGTAGCTTGGGAGAAATCCTTTAAGGAGAACTAAATTATGGTTAT
>JBMFOQ010000036.1:0-2039 GCA_049969555.1 Minisyncoccia bacterium | reverse complement strand
GTGAACTTAAGTTGGGGGAATTGGCTTCGGGTGAAGTTGTTGCTGAAGTAAGAAAATATGCTGATAAGATTAACAAAAAACTAAAAGCCGATGTAATGATTATAGATTCTTCGCCTGGAATCGGCTGCCCAGTGATTGCTTCTTTGGTTGGAACTGATTTTGTTTTAGCAGTTACAGAACCCACCCCTTCTGCCCTTTTTGATTTAAAAAGGGTTTTATATTTGGCAAATCATTTCAAAATAAAACATGGGATTTTAATAAATAAATTCGACATGGCAAAAAAATTTGCAAAAGAAATTGAAAAATTTGCCAAAGAAAATAAAATCCCAATTTTAGGAAAAATTCCTTTCCGAAAAGATTTTGTAAAATCAACAATAAAAATGAAACCAGTTGTTGAAATAAATCCGAAATATAAAGCATTTTTTCAAAAAATTATCTATAATATAAACGAATTATTAAAATGAAAGAAAAAATTGCGATAATTTCAATATTGGTCAATATAATTTTAGCTAGCGGAAAAATTGTTGTTGGCTTTATTTCTCATTCAGCCGCTGTTTTGGCTGAAGGTATCCATTCTTTAATGGATATTTTCTCTTCGACCATTGGTTACATTGGGATTAGAATATCGAAAAAGCCGGAAGACCAAAAACACCCCTACGGTCATTATAAATTTGAGGTTCTGGCTGGTTTTTTCATAACCTTAACTTTGTTTGGAACTGGGGCAGGAATTATTTACGAGGCCTATCAAAAACTTTTAAACCCTTCTTTGATAAAAATCCCGATTTTGGCTTTTGGAGTAATGATTTTTTCAGCAATAGTTAACGAGATAATGTCGAGGATGAAAATTCATTTTGGTAAAAAAGAAAATTCAGTGGCATTAATTTCAGATGGTTTTCATTCGAGGATTGATGTCTTTTCTTCTTTGGCAGTTTTTGCCGGATTATTTTTGACAAAATATTGGATTTTTACCGATTCTATTTTAGCATTCTTAATTGGGCTTTATGTGGTTAAACAATCTTTTTCATTAGGAAAAACAGCCATCGATTCTTTACTTGATGTTTCGGCAGGTCCAGAGATTGAAGAAAAAATAAAAAAAATTGCAAAAAGTCAAAATATTGAAATTAATTCTTTAAAAACTCAAAAGAAGGGTTCGGTTATCACTGCTGATTTAGAAATAACACTGCCAAGCAATTTAAAAGTGGAGGAAGCAGCTAAAATTTCTGAAAGTCTAAGAGAAAAACTAATGAAAGAGGTTGAAAATCTTTCTTATGTTGTCATTCAAATTAAAAGTCATGAAGTGGAAACCGGGTTTTATAGACCCGTTTTTGGTCGGGGTTTTGGTTGGCAAAGACGAGGCAGATTTAAGGGTGAGGTAGAGGAAGCGGCTGGACGGGGTCCTGGTGGTTATTGCATCTGTCCCAAATGCGGCTATAAAATTCTTCATCAGCGTGGGGTACCTTGTTCTATACTTAAATGCCCAAATTGTAAAATAAATTTAAAAAGACTATGGTAAGGCCAATAAAACCGAGAAGAGTATTTTTTGAGCCAAATGTGACCTATTTTAAGCCGAGAGCGGTCCCTCTTTCAATGTTGGAAGAGGTAGAGTTAGGGGTGGATGAATTGGAAGCCATCCGACTTTGTGATTTGAAAGGATTGGAACAAACTGAGGCGGCAAAGAAAATGAAAATTTCCTAAAGCACTCTTCAGAGAATTTTAACTTCAGCCAGAAAAAAAATTGCCGATGCCCTAATTGAAGGAAAGGCAATTAAAATAAAAAAATGAAAAAGGTAAAAGCATTTGGCTAGGGGAGTAGTCAATGGAAAATTCCAGGGTTTAAACCCTATGGAGTTTTTTAATCATATTCATTCCTAAATAACCTTGGATTTTCCAAATGTTAGTATCTTAGGCAGGAGCTTGACAACCAAAATTGAAAAGATTACTAATTTTTTTAGCCGATATCCATGGTCGCGTTCAAAATCTCAAAATTGTTAAGGTTATTATTAAAGAATTTCTATCCGGTTTTATTGGCCTGTTGGTCG
>JBMFOQ010000035.1:0-2163 GCA_049969555.1 Minisyncoccia bacterium | reverse complement strand
GAGGCAGTAAAAATAGAAGGGAAGAAATTACCAACAACAAAAGGGAAAATTGATTGAAAATGGATTTTAACGACCTTAAAAAACTTTATGAAGAATATAAAAAGAAGTTTGGCAAGAATGCTTACAATAAGATTTCTGATTTATTGAAAGAAGCTAAGCAAAAACATAAGGAGGACTGGTTGAAAAATCCTACTCCAAAGAAAGACCACGAACAATCATGGCATTCAAAGGTAAAAACCTGGAAAAATTAATACACTATATTATAAAAGATGCTGTTGAATCGTTGGGATTGAAAATAATAGAAGGGAACACTTTAGAAAGGAAAAAGGCAGAAAATTTAACAGAGGAACTTTCAAGAGTTAAAAGAAATTTATTAGTTGATTATGGGGAATTTGGTTCACATTTGCCAGATATTGATTTAGTAATATATGAACCCCAAAATTGTGAAATTATCGCTGTTATTTCAAGCAAAGTTACTTTAAGGGAAAGGATTGCGCAAACTGGATACTGGAAAATTAAACTATCTCAGGATAAAATAACAAAAAATATAAAAGTTTTTTTTCATTACTTTAGATAAAGATAAAACTTTAAGGGTTAAGAAGCCATGTAAAAAGGGGAGAGCGATTGTGGAAGTTGATACAGACGCAGGTTACATCTTAAATGAAGAAAATATAGAGGAAAGTGAAAAGGTTAAAAAATTTGATAATTTCATATATGGTTTGAAAAAACTTTTAAGACAATGAAACCAAATAAAGAAGAAAAAGTTAATTTATTTGAAGATTTTATTGTAGAGGAAAGTTTAGTAAAAAAGAAAAAAAGTATAGAAAATGAGGAAAAACCACCTTTTGAAACTACAACACTATGGGATTATCCTAAACAAAGTTATGGGAAGAAACCAAAAGGAGATAATAAATTTCAAGGTGTAACACCCGCTTTTATTATTTGGAATTTAATCCAGAGATATACAAAACCGGGAGAATTAGTAGTTGATCCAATGGCAGGAAGTGGAACTACAATTGATGTTTGTGAAGAAGAAGGTAGAAAAGTTATTGGTTATGATATAAACCCAAGGCACCCAAAAGTAATAAAAAATGATTCTCGTAATATTCCTTTACCTGATAATTCAGTAGATATGGTTTTTATAGATTCTCCTTATGGAGATAATGTAAATTATTCAGATGACCCAAGGGATATAGGTAAAATTTCAGCAGAAGACCCAAAATTTTATGAAGAACTTGAAAAAGTTGCTGTTGAAATTAAAAGAATTCTTAAACCTGGCAAAGTGTTGGCTTGGTTAATAGGAGATCAATGGGTAAAGGAGAAATTTACTCCTGTTGGATTTAAAGTTTATCAGATGCTTGAAAGACACTTTGAACCAATAGATATAATATGTGTTGCAAGAAGAGGACAAAGTTCAAATACACCTCTATGGCATTATAGAGCCAAAAAATTTAATTTCTTTTTAAGAGGATTTAAATATTTACTTTTATTTAGAAAACCGGAAGGAGAAAAAATAGAAAAATTTAGAAAAAGAAAAATAAAATGGAAAAAATATAAATAAAATGGGAAAAAATAATTTGCCGAATCCGAGAATAGCAGCGTTACTTTCCTTTGTTTTTAATGGACTTGGACAGATTTATAATGGAGAGATTAAAAAAGGTCTTACTTTAATTTTTCTTTCAGGAGTTTCTCTTTTAATTTTAATACTTGGAGCAATTTTTATATTTTATTTCATCAAAACAACTCCACCTATAAGTTTTTTAATATGGGGTGTCTCTCTTTTTTTCTTTGGATTGGTAGGAATGATAATTATAGGAATTTATAGTATTACTGATGCTTATAATAAAGCAAAAAAGATTTTGGAAGGAAATGGAAAAGATACTTATTAAGTTTCTTGAATATCTTGAAAATCAGAAAAACTATTCAAAAAATACAACTAAAAGTTATAAAAACGATTTAATTCAATTCATCAATTTTTTAAAAGAAGAAAAGATTTTTGATTTTGAAAAGGTTGAATATGATGATTTTGTTAAATTTATAGGCAAACTTAAAGTTTCAAATTTTAAGGAAAAAACTATTGCAAGAAAAGTTGCATCAATAAAATCATTTTATAAATTTCTTATCTCAAGAAAATATATTAAAAAAAATCCTTCACTTTTAATT
>JBMFOQ010000034.1:0-2205 GCA_049969555.1 Minisyncoccia bacterium | reverse complement strand
AATAAATAGTATTTTCCCCGGAAGAGCATTCACGAAGTGCTCGCTCGCCTTAAAGGGAATTTATTACTTTAAAGTTAAAAAGTTTGTTATATTATATTAATTCCGCGGTAGCTCAACGGTAGAGCGACTGGCTGTTAACCAGTGGGTTGCAGGTTCGAATCCTGCCCGCGGAGCAGAATGTTAAAAACAAGCCAAACACAAAGAAGCCGAGCAAATTAAAACCCTTTTAGTAGAAATAAACGAGGTTATAAACTTAATGGACGCTATTAAGGGCGAAATGCCGAAAGAATTATTAGAGACCCACGAGTATTTAATGAGTGGAGCTTTAGGAGGCAAACTTTACAGAACTGACCCAAAATTAAAGAAAGAAGTGATAATGTATCACGGGGCAAAAACTAAATCAATTTATATCAACCCCACTATAAAGATAAAAAAAGAACTCTGGATACCGATTTTATACCACGAAGTAGCACATAACTACTGGCATAGTAAAAACCCAGTTGAAACTTTTGAGGAGTTTAAGAGCCAGCTTTTTAACTCCGAAAACTACGCCTATACCGTCAATGCCCAAGCGTGGGATTTAGTAATGAAACATTACCCGATTAAAAAAGAGAAACTAAAAACCGAGCTTGAGCAAAGATTATTTAAGATATACAGCGATGAAACCGAAATTTATAACGAAATGGTAAAAGGCAATTCAGAAGCTAAAGAATTATGGGCTAAAATTATTGAGGCAGACCTTAAAGAGCAAGAAAAATACCAAGAACTATTATTTGAAAAATAGTGAGTAGCAGGGTGGGGTAAAATAATGTAAAATAAATCTATGAAAGAAAAAATTAAGAAAATTTTATTCATTATTGCCGAAATTGGAACAGTAGCTTGGGCTATTAATGGAATGTGGAAAGTTGTTGATATGTTTCATATGTCCATGAATGATTTTTTTAAAGAATATTATGGTAAGGTTTTTCTTCATTTGCAAAGAGGCGAAAGTATTTCAAATCCCAATTTGTTTTTAGTCAATTTACTTTTTTATTTCTTGTCCGCAGTTCTAATTCTTTATTTATTAAGAAAATATGAACCAAAAAATTAAATTAATCATTACTATTTTCTTTGTCGTATTTTTTTTTACTATTTTGATTATTATTAAAGGTTTTTATCCGTTGATATCTCTTAAAGTTTCATCAAAGGCAGGATTAGTAGGAATTAAAAACAATACACCTGCTTTAATAGATAAAATTACATATCATTTCCACAAACCTCAAAGAGGTGAGTTAGTTATATATCAATGTCCTCAGCACCGTCCATCCACTTATTTTCAAAGATTCGATTCACTTACAAACAATGGTATTTACGTTAGAGGTGATACATGGCCACCAGAAGCTCCGTCAATATTTGTTCCCAAAAACAATATCATTGGGAGAGTTATAATTATATCTTCCCCGCTCGCTCAATTTTATTTTCTAATATTTTTGCTCCTACCAATTTGTTTTTTCTTTTCTTTACTCTATCTTTTGCAAATTTTTAAAAAGAAACCTTTTAGATGGAAAAATTATTTAAAAGCATTTTTATGGTGGCTATTTTTTTTGATAATTCTTGATAGTCCTCTAATTATCTCGGTTGATTTATTTGTTCATCTATTTAACCCAAATTACTTGGAATTTTATAAAAATCCGCCCGATTGGTATTTCATCACTCCAAAAGCCATCTCTTATCTTGCCGCTCTTTTAGCCACTTTACTTGCTATTTGGCGTTTTTTTATTTATCTTCGAAAGGAGGAAAAATAATTAAAACCTCGCAGCTAAGCAATTTTTATTTTTTGAATTTTTCAAAAAATCGAGCTATCTTAAAAGTAGATAAAATAATATGAACCAAAAAGGATTTATCCAAACTCCAAATGGTTTGAAAATGTAAGAGGAATTCCTACACAAAAGGATTACGAAAATTTATGGGACGATTTCGCAAATATTATAATAACGAATTTCAATTTTGGGCTACAAATAACTTCGGGAAATGAAAAACAATATAATCTTTTAAGAAAAATTATTAAATTAAAACTTGCTTCACTCAACCACGAAATCATGGAAAAATTTGAGAAAAATATTAATATTTTAAAAGGATATGAATCCATTAGAAAATAAGAAGCCCATTTTAAGCAAAGATATTCCTTGGAACCAAATTAAGGGAGAATTTTGTAGAGTAAAAGTT
>JBMFOQ010000033.1:0-2324 GCA_049969555.1 Minisyncoccia bacterium | reverse complement strand
GGAATTGGTTAAGTATTTTATTAAAATTCTTATTATAAACTTGAGAAGGCAATGTTGCATTTATTATTATAGGGCAATGGAACAAGTATTTTGGTTCCAAATATCTATTGAAACGATAAACTGGTTTATTTTCTCGTAGTGCCTGTTTTTCTTTGTCTTTTCTTTTTAAAATTACAGGGTTTTTATCTATTTTAATAGCTTCACGATAAAAAACTTCTGCTTTCCCACTTAATCTTATAAGTGGATAATCCGTTCGTTGTAGATTTTCTTTACTAAAGAGCTGCTCCCAGTAGAAAGTATGAATATTTTTCTTGCTATCTGGTTTTTTATATTTATAGAAGTCTTTATTGATTATCTTGAAAAGATATAAATTACCTTCATCTACTTTTTTATCAATATATTCCGATTTTATTTTGTTTTCACTATCTTCATTCAACGAAATTTTGTACCCTTGGATATTTATTGAATCTGTAAATTCTTCGAAACTTTGATATTGATTGGAGGGCTTAAATTTTAAATTAAATTCTTTCCAGTAGCCCAAAGCGCACTGTTTAAAATAATCAATAAATTTAACCAGATCTTTTTTGTTATTTTTGTAAGAACCTCTTTCTTTTATTTTCTTAATTTCTGCTGGCCAATATTTATTTTTGTATTCTTTACTTATGAATCTTCTTACTGTCCCATTGGGCATTAAAACTAAATTATGTATATCTCTGCTAGCGTCAGCAATCTGTCTGTATTTAATTCTTAAATAATAATCCTCATCAGTTTTAGCTAAAATTTCTTTTTTAAGATTATTTTTTCTCTCGATATCTTTTGGTTCATCATTTTTATGGATATAATAATCAAACAAGTGACCCATTCTCTTTCTTACTATGCCTAAATAATATTCATCATTTTTTATTAAAATTATGCCCAAATTACTTTCTACTTTAGAAACATCCCAGCCTTCTAATAATTCTCCACTTTCAAAATTCAATTTTATTTTATTTTCATCTGATGGCTTTTTTGTTACAAAATTTCTAATAGCGTTGTAGTATCTAATAAACTCAAAATCTTTATAGTATTTATCAAAACCATTTTCTGGATGACTATAAAATTCTGCTGAAAAATCAACCGGGATATCATTTTCATTTTTCGCTTCCAAAGCAAAATATTTCATCATTTGGTAAACTCGTAAAGCTGAATCGCAATAATTCTTAATTATTTTAATTTCTTCATTTTTTCTTGAAAAAGTATTTAAACTTTGAGCTCTTTTTTCTAATTCTTCTGTGTATCCCCAAAATATTTGAACTCCATCTTCGTCAAATCTGTCTTTAAATAGATTTTCGAATTCGTATTTCCATACTTTCATAAATTGATGCCAGTAGCTTTCTTGGCTGTTTTCTAAAAGAGGAGCATCATTTGTATTTTCTTTATCTGTGTAATATCTTTCTTTGAAAATATTTCCTAATTCTTCTTTTTTGTCTTCTAATTTTTCTAATCCGGATTTTATATCTAATAAAGAAATAAAAGGTTTTATTTTTGGCGATTCTTTGTTCTCTTTAGATTTAGAAGTTTGCGGAAGGGTTAACAGAAATTCAGTTGGTGACCTAAACCATAGATAAACAATAGTTTTTATGGCTTTTTTTTTCAAATAAATTCCATCGTAATCTTTTTCAAATTCTCCTTTTAATACATTTTCCATCAATTTTTGAGCAATTGATATTCTTTTTTTATTTTCTTCTATCAATTCCTTAAATCTTTTAATAAAAACTTGTTCTTCAGTTTCTGTTTCTGTTGCTGTTATTAACTCTCTTTCTTTTTGAACTTCGCCAAGTATTTGCTTTTCTAAGGTTTTAAATAAAGGCAGTTGGCTTTTATCTATTTTATTTTTATCGCGATATTCTTTAGATTTTTTATTTATATCTCCAATAATTTTATTGTACTCATCTATGCCTTTTTGAATAAAACAATTATAATAATAATCAATATCGAAAACTTTAATCTGCTCTTTTATTAAACCAATTTCTTGCCAATTTTGATATTTTTCATCAAAATCTTTTTTATTATTTAAAAATCTTTCAAAATTGCTGATAACTCTCGTAGCAACAGCAGTACTCGTTCCATCATCTTTATAAAGATTTTTTCTTGTTTCCTGAAATTTTTCTAAATAGGTTGTAAAATTTTCAAATTTTTCAAAAAGATAAACTTTTTGTCCGGGATTAGCTTTATCTTTAATAAACAAACTTGGCCAGTCTTTTTGTTTAAATTCTTCTTCTTTTTCTCTAGGAAATTCGTATTTTAAAATTCCCAAAATCCCAGCTTTTGTAAGAAAATCAGTT
>JBMFOQ010000032.1:0-2403 GCA_049969555.1 Minisyncoccia bacterium | reverse complement strand
TAGATGATCTTCTTTTGGAATAACTTTTTCTATTTTTTAAAAAACAAGTCCTCTTAGTTGTTCTTCTTGGCTATTTTTCTGTAACTTCCTACTCTTGAAGAGGTAAGTTTCCTTAGAAAATTCTTTAAAGTCTATCCTGCCTAGATAATCTAATTCAAAACTTACAAACAGTGGGTAGATAATGAAAAAATATTTGAGTTAATAAATAATATTTAAGTAAGAGCATCAAATAAGAACTTCGGTTTTAAATACCGTTCTTTCTGGTCCACCTGGTCCAAATTATTAGTTTAAATGAAGGTGTTAATTGAAATGAAAGGGGATTTTATCAGGGAATAAAGGTTTTTATTTTTTGTGTTTTTAGATACTTATTATAAACAATAATTTCTTATTATATTTTCACTTTAAGTAGACCTTTAAATTTTTATTTTTCAAAAATCTTTTTCGTTTTTCTTTAACATGGCCCACTTTTTGTAAGCATTATTTTAAAACTATTTTGAATCCTTCCGACAATTCACCTTTTCCATTTAAATGGCTGTAAATTATTTTTTCTTTTTTCATTTTGACACCTCCTTTTTAGTTTTTTTGCTTTTTCTTTTTTGAAACGGCAAATAAAAAAAAAGGGGCCGAGCCTCCGAGGACCCGACCCCCTCTATTCATACTCGACGATTATTTCACTATCATAATTTAAATTCCTGTAAAAAGCTTCGTCAATCCATATCACCCCCTGTTCTTTATCGCCAACATAGAAGAAATACCACATCGATTCACCATCCGCTAAGACTTGTCTTACTTTAGTAATAGGTCTCGATACTTTGATTTTAGCGTTACCCCATTGATCAAATTCTAAAATTTTAACTTTTTCAATCATACTTCCCTCCTTTTTTTTGTTTTTTAACCTCCTCTGAAGAGTCGAACTTCAGAGGAGGTTTAATTTTCACCCTATTTAGACCTAAAAAATTTTCAGTTTGTAGCAAAAGAAACCAAGATGAAAAATAAACATAAACCGCAACAGCGATTCAACAAAAAAAGAGGGCCGACCCCCTGGAAAGATCCGACTCTTTTAAAAGATCCAGTTTTTATTCGAATGGATTATATTCCTTCCATCCTAATTCTGGTAGGATTTCTACTTGACCATCTTTGTATATCACAACAAATCCATATTTTCTAAATTCGTCTTCTGCATACCTATCACGGTTATAATAAATAACAGTCTTATCATATCCAGGAGGTACATTTATCAATGCACCCATAGAATGTCCTAAAGATGCTCTGCTATCTATTACAAAATAAAAAACGTTGTTTTCTTCATACTCTTTACGAGTTCCAGATAGTGGATACTTGTAAATTAGAGTTGTACAAGCTCTTCTTAAAGCAGGTACATAGACACATGCAACCCACCAACCATCGGCAGGACGTAATACTCTATTTCCCTTTTGTGTAACTTCGATTTTGGCATTTAATAATGGAAATTTAAGAATTTCATCAGACTTTAAAGTTCTGTTTATCCATAAAATCCAACTTGGTTTCCATTTATAACATCCTACTTCTACATAATAAAATCCATTTTTTTCTTTAATTTTGAACTCTCTCATATTTACCTCCTTCTTTGTTTTTTTAACCTCCTCTAAGGAATCGAACCTCAGAGGAGGTTCCACTTTCCATAGACCTTAATAAATTCAACTAAACTACTTTTAACATCCTTTTTCTCTTTTCCGCAGGAACCTCAGAAATCATTGTCAGACCTTTTTGTTCTAAGTCAGAGACATATTGCACCAAATCAGGATAGTCGAAAAATCTATTATCAAGCAATATAATTTCTCCTCCGCATTCTGGTGTTCTAAGCATCCTTCCGAATCCCTGTTTGAACCTCTTGAACATTTCCTGAAACCCAGTGATAAAACTCTCTTCTTCATTGCCGTCTGGAGTGGGGAATGGAAGTTTCGTCATAATAATGCATTTATATCCTGGAACATCAATCCCAGTCCAGAAGACATCAGCACCTGCAATAGCTTTGACCTCACCTGACATTAACTTTTCAACTGCATGGAAAGGTTTGATTTCTTTATTTGCGACCATGACTTCTGGGAATTTCTTCTTGATATAATTTAACTGACTGTAATTAGTAGCAAGAATAAGAACTTTATCATAGTTTTGAAGAGCGTAAGAAATAGTTTCTTCCAAAGTAGAGAGATAATCTACTGCTTTGTAGTTTGTATTTTTGACAATGAACTTAACTTTTGACCAAGATCTTTTATCTTCGATATAGAATATATCCACATCTTCTACTGGAAGTTTTTCAGGAAGAGTTCCTGAGATAAAAATGACCTCGCTTGGTATGGAAAAATCTATGAGATTGCTTGATGGGATTTCATAGACACCAGGAGAGGAGATATTGAGAGATTG
>JBMFOQ010000031.1:0-2453 GCA_049969555.1 Minisyncoccia bacterium | reverse complement strand
GATCCGTTTTACTTACAATCGAGCACGTATGGATAACTGTTTTGCTCCAACAAAGTTTGAATATTTGTTGAGTGGAGACTTTAAGATGGTTGCACATCATACTGTTTTCTAAATTTTAGATAACCAAATTTGAATATTTTTTTCAAAAATCACTCTAAAATTTCTTTATATAAATTTATAATTTTATTTCCTATGGAAGATATTTTAAATTCTTTAAACCTCTTTAAAGCATTTTTTGAAAATTTTTGGTAAAGTTTTTTGTTTGATAGTATTTTTATTATGGCTTCTGCCAAAGCTTTAGGGTTTTTAGATGGTACTACAAGACCAGTTTCTCCATTTTTATTTATATAACTCATTCCAGAACCATAAACTTCTGTCGTTACAAGTGGTTTTCCATAATAAAGTGCTTCGACTAAAACTAAACCAAAGGCTTCAGCTCTTTCAATAGAAGGTAGGCAAAAAACATCGCAGTTTTTTATAAAAATTCCAGTATCTTTAATCTTTCCAGTAAGGAAAATTTTGTCTTTGAGATCGAGTTTCTCAACCAATTTTTTTAGCTCATTATAAAGCGGCCCGCTGCCACCTATGACAACAACGACATCATCGGGTAAAAATTTTGCAGATTTTATTAGATACTTGAAGCCTTTGTAATATACTAGCCTACCTACTGATAGCACTATTTTTTTGTCTTTTATTTTCTCTTTTAGTTTTAAAAACTCGGTATTGCTTACATTATAAGTTAATCTCTTTGGATTAAGTCCTGAAGGGATTATTATAGCCTTTTCTTTATAGTTGGTTATTTGCTTAGAACTTTCAAGATATTGGGGAGAAGTGCATATTATTTTTCTTGCTTTTTTTAAGAAAGCTTGTTGAAAAGGTTTATAGAACATATAGAGTATTTTTTGTTTCACTATGTCGCTATGCCAGTGTACTATGATGGGCTTAGAAGAAAAAATAGACAATATTTCAGCTACAGGATTAGGAGAGTGAATATGAATAAGGTCGTATTTTTTAACTAATTTCTTAAAATGTTTTATAAAATCCATAGACAAAGGAGCTGAAGCAAACTTTAGATTCGTTTTGCAAGAATGAAATTTAAATCCATTATAAACATTTTCTTCTGTTCTATTTCCAAAACACAACAAATCAGCCCTTACGCCTTTCGAATTTAAGTACTCTAATAAATCATTCACAAAAACCTCTATTCCTCCTTCGTTAGGTGGACAGAATTTTCCAAGATGCAATACTTTCATGAGCCTCCCGATAAAAGCTCATTAAATATGTTAATATATTCCTCAATTATCTTATTCTTGTCAAAAAGCTTTAGCCTATCTTTACCCGCCTTAAGTAAACTACTTCTATAACCTTCATCAGTTATTGCATTTAACAATTTTTCAGCCATATCTTTAATATCATAAGGATTAAAACAAGCTACATCTTCCCCTAAAATTTCTTTGAGTACTGGAATGTTGGATGCTATTACAGGACATCCAAGTGATAAAGCTTCAAGTGGAGGTAATCCAAAACCTTCAAATAAAGAAGGAAATACAAATAGTTTGGCGTGCCGGTATAAATTTATAATAACTTCATCTGATGGAGAAATTAGCTCTGCTACATACGGTTTTAGATTTAGGCTTTCTATAATTTCGTCAATTTCATCTTTGTTTTTTTCTTTAGAACCAGCTATTACAAGCTTAACTTTAATAATTTCTTTAATTTTATTGTAAGCTAAAATAAGATTTCTTAAATTTTTATGTTTTTTTCGGTTTCCAATAAATAATATATATTCTTCTTGTATAATCGGTTTTTCTAGATGGCCATAGTTCGTAAATTTATCGTCTACAAACCTGTAAATTACTTTCATTTTATGACTCTCTAAACCAAACTTTTTTTTAAGTTCAGAAGCTACTGTATTAGAGATTGTGATTATCTTCTTAGATTTTTTTATGGCTCTATTTAAATAAAAACTGAAAATTGTTTTTTTAATTTTGCCTCTATCCCAGAATTCTGTAAACGGTATAAGGTCGTGAATGGTAACTATCATATTTTTCGGTATGTACAAAGGCAAATTAATATGAGGATAAAAGAACAAATCAACATCTTTTTCTAATTTTTTCAAAACACTAGATTGTTTCAAAAAGCCTTTAATAAAAAACTTTCGATAATCTACAAAAATTGGCTCTATATTTTGAGAAACTTTAGAAAAATCTTTTTCAAAATTATTTTTTAAATTCTTAGGAACACTAGTATAAATTTTTATGCCTTTTTTTGCAAATTCTTTTATTAAAGATTCGTAATATCTTCCTATACCACCACATTTATAGAAGAGGCCATCAATATATAATTTCATATTAGCTCTGCTTATCAGACTTTTTATTATTTATATAAATTAAAAATTAAATTTAAAAAATTTAAAAATTTAAACAATATCTTCTTCGGCCACAACAACAAAG
>JBMFOQ010000030.1:0-2459 GCA_049969555.1 Minisyncoccia bacterium | reverse complement strand
GGTGGGATTCCTCTTCGGTCAATTGCCTGACGACAATTGTCTCCGAGCTTGACCTCGCGGTGCTCGCTTTTTGCTTCGCAAAAACTCGCACAACACTCCGGCTTTTTAATCTCACACGCAAAGCAAACAATTGTTTTACTACTCCCCTTGCTCGCTTTGCTCGCTGCGGTGTTTTTTGAACGAAGTTCGAACATTTTTTGACGAAAATCCGAACCCCGAATTTTAAAATCCAATCGCTCGGGCGGGCAAAAAGGAAGGGGGTTGGGGGGAAGGAATTTTTGCCCGCCCTCGCTTTCCGATTCCAATTTTTTTTCGCCGCCGCCGAATTTCGTGCCAGTGAAACTGGCGTGCCGCCTTAAAATTATCTAAATATTAAAACTCCTGCAATATATGAACAGAAATTCATTACTAAGGACAAAGTAAATAATTTATTTGGGTTTTGTTGTAGTGTAAATCTTAATAATAACCACTCAACCAAAACAACTAATACTTCCAAAAATATAATTGTCGTTATGTTGATTGTTGATACTCCTAAATATCCATTTATAAATAAAAGATAATTTAGTAATGGATTGGTGATTAAATTTATAAATATAATTGTCGCTATCTCCGATTTTTTTCTGAAGCCAAAAAATATAGCGACAATAACTTCAATCGCAATTGTTAATAAAAGTGCGATTAAATAACTGCCGCTATTTATTAACATTTCTTTTTCTTATCTTTATAAGAACAATAATAGAAACGACAACAACAAGAACGATTACACCACCAACCAAACCATAAATAATTAATTCATTTTGGTTATTTGGAAATGGCGGGCTTGGAGATTTGCCATCCTGCCCAGGTATAATCACATCAGCAAAAACGCTTTGGGCAGAGAGAAACAAGCTCAAAACAAATACGGAAGCCATGGATATAATTTTTGATAGTTTTTTCATAATTTTATTGATTAGATTATTTTAATTATAGCAAAGAATCGAAACGAAACATAGAGAAATCAACCGACCAATTTTTTCTCTTGATAATTTTTAAAATAAGTTCGCAAAGCGTAATAAAGAGCCAGAGATGAAATAGTAATAATTGTAAAGACAAGCAATTGTCCTCCAAGGAGCTGTTTTAGCCCGCTAAAAGCTGGCAGTGCGCCAAGTATCAACGCCAAACAATTTAGACCAAAAGCAAATCCGGGCCGACCGGGTAATATGTTTGAAATAGCAACCAATGTTATCGACATAGTTATATTGAATAAAAACATTCCAATAATGGCCAAGTAAGGAATATTTGCGCCAAAAACAAGAAAAGGAATTGATAATATTAGCGCTCCGACTCCAATCCGAATCCAGCCAAATTTATCAGCCAAGATTCCACCAAGTCCTTTACCCAACACGACCGCCGCAGTCAAAATCATCAATAAATCAATGTTTGTTTTCCACGGAAACACAAGCACCATCCCAACGAGTGAACGAATTGCGATTGATAGAAAAACCAAAAGTAAAATAAATTCAAAATAGTTGAATTTG
Source organism: Minisyncoccia bacterium (assembly GCA_049969555.1). Classification (GTDB taxonomy): domain Bacteria; phylum Patescibacteriota; class Minisyncoccia; order UBA6257; family UBA6257; genus DAOOKJ01. The sequence continues at coordinate 942 of JBMFOQ010000030.1, read as the reverse complement.
GTTTCTGTAATTTTTTCTCGCTCATAATTCATTTCTGGCTTTTTGATAACAAACATTAGAAGACACAGAACGGCTAAAATTAAAATAAAAGGCCAAGCAATAAATTGTCCGCTTTTACCAAGCAGTGTTCCTGCTAACAGACCAAGTGCGCCGGGGGCAACATAAATTCCTGGGGCAGACGCTTTTTTAGGAGTTAAATTCAAACTTATAATGCCACCACCAATATGGAATAAGGCATTACCTAATCCTGCAAAAATAATAGCTACAATTGGAAAAGATAAAAAAGTAATGGCAGAAATTACAATCAAGACACAACCTAAAAAAGCGACTGCTCTGGGAGATTTGAAATAATCAGTAGCAAGGCCAAAAATTGCTTGCAGGCCAAACGCCAAAGCGTTATACAAAATTACTAAACTAACAAATTCAGTTGTGGTGACAATTTGATTTTTGAGAATACTAAAAATTACTGCTGCACAAATTCCGTCAACTATGGCGTGGGTAGTTCCATAAACAAAAAGGTTTACGGAAATATTTTTTAGAGATAATTTTTTGTATTCCATATATAAAATTATTTTATTAAATCATCAACAGTCACACCTAATGCTTTGGCAATTTTTTCCATACAATTTAGTATTTATACCTTTTTATTTTATCAGAAATATATTATTTTGTCTAAAGAAAAATAGCACTTTAAAACACCGCTTTTTGCTGAAAGTAAAATTTTGCGGAGCCCCTCACTTGAAAAAGATTTGCTATCGTAAAATACTCATAAAATAAAAAATTTTTGAATAAGTAATTATTCCTTATTAAGAAAATTCTTAGATTTATGAAATAAATTTATCTTTTTCAAGTGAGGGACGGAGGAGGTGGGATTCCTCTTCGGTCAATTGCCTGACGACAATTGTCTCCGAGCTTGACCTCGCGGTGCTCGCTTTTTGCTTC
>JBMFOQ010000029.1:0-2498 GCA_049969555.1 Minisyncoccia bacterium | reverse complement strand
CTTGGCTTTCTTAAGGTTGAGATTACCTTACGAATGGAGCTTAGAATCATTAAAAGGCGCTGCTATTGTAAGGGAACTGCATAGTTACGGAATTGTTGCTCCGCTTGAAATCAAGAATCAATCCAATGTTCAGCACAAAGGTTTGGGTAAAAAATTAATGGCTTGGGGAGAAAAAATTATTAAAAAAGAAACTAATTACCACAAAATTGCCGTTATTAGCAACATCGGAGTTCGGAATTATTATCGAAAATTAAGTTATCACCTAGAGAACACTTATTTAGTCAAAAAAAATAAAATAAGTAAAATAAGTTTAAATAAGTTTAAATAACTTTTAATTAAGGATTTAGCAAAAAGGTTGAGATTTAGTAAAATCGGGCACTAAATTTTTGCTACTACCCATTTCTTGATACCAACCCTTTTTAAAACCCAATGTTTGGAAGTAGTGATAAACGATTTCAAACTCTTCATTAGTAATATTACAATTAATTTCTTTAAATTTTTTAGCTTGATACAAAGGCTCGTATTGTGTCAATAAACTAATATCCATTTGGGGATCAATTTTTTTTAAAGTGTCTAAAACCTGAAAACTATTTTCTAAATTATTAGGTAAAATTAAATGTCTTACTAAAACACCTTTTAAGGCTTTTCCCTGAGGAGATAATTTTAAATGTCCAACTTGGCTTAACATTTCTTTAATAGCTTTTTGAGCCTTGAGAGGATAATTTTTTACTCCCGAATATTTCAACCCTAGATCGCTTGAGCCATATTTAAAATCAGGCAAATAAATATCAACCAAACCCTTTAAACTTTTCAACATTTTGACATCCTCATAGGCATTGGAATTCCACAAAATTGGTATTTTTAATCCTTTCTTTTTAGCTTCTTTGATAATATCTTTTAACGGCTCCGCCCAAATAGTGGGAGTGACTAAATCAATATTTAAAGCGCCGAGGTTTTGTAATTCAAGCATCATTTGAACTACCTCATCTAAATGATAATTTTGACCAATACCTAATTGAGAAATTTGATAATTCTGGCAATAAACACAATGCAAATTACAACCGGAAAAGAAAATTGTTCCTGCTCCTTTATCTAAAACAAAGGGAGGCTCCTCCCCAAAATGTAATCCCCACCAAGCAATTCTGATTAATTTTTTGGAATTAAGCATTGATTTTATTTTGAAGAATTGATTTTATCTTGAAGAGCGTTTTGGGCAGCTGATTCGCCAGCTAAATAGCCAGTGCTCCAACATAATTGTAAGCTATAACCTCCACTAGGACCATGAAGATTAATAATTTCTCCGGCTAAATATAAATTATCAATTACTTTGGATTTCATAGTTTTGGCATCAATTTCTTTTAAAGAAACTCCTCCCTGGGTAATAATGGCATGCTCAAAACCTAAAAGAGAACTAATAGTCATTTCGAGATGTTTTAATAATTGTCCTAATTTATGCCGCTCAAGTTTACTAATTTTGTTCACTTTTTTATCAGAATTAATCCCGGATAATTTTATAATCAAAGGAATCAATTTTTGAGGTAATAAATCATCTAAAGCATGGCGAAAAACTTTATTGTGGTATTTTAAAAAATCGGATTGAATTCTTTTATCTAAAACTTCTGGACTTAAAGCTGGCTTTAAATCTAAAACTACTTTCACTTCTCCTTTTTTTAGTAATTCCCCAATTAAAATACTTAAATCTAAAACAATTGGTCCAGAAATGCCAAAATAAGTGAATTCCATGTCACCTAAACGAAAGCCTTTCTTTTGATTATTTTGATAAACAGTTAAACTAACATTTTTTAAATTAAAACCTTCTTTGATTTTAGGCCAAGATTCTTTAACTCTTAAAGGAACAAGGGCGGGCCTTAAAGGTTCAATGGTATGGCCTAATTGTTTCAACCAAAAATAGCCATCACCAGTGGAACCGGTTTTGGGAAAAGATTTTCCTCCAGTGCAAACAAGATAAGTTTTAGCCAGAATTTCTTCGCCATCTTTTAAAATAATTTTTGTAATTACCCTGTTTTTCACTACTAAATTTCTCACGGGCGATTGGGTTTTTATTTCTACATGATAACGCCGCAAATAACTAAACAAAGTTTTTAAAACATCAACTGAACCACCATTTTTCGGAAAAAATCTTTTTCCTCTTTCTTGTTTTAAAAGCAAACCTTTCTTTTGAAAAAACTTAATCACTTCCTGAGGACCAAAATGAGATAAAGCAAAAAGAAGGAAATCTCCTTCCCGACCATAATGTTTGGCTAATTCTCGGGTCTCGAATTCGGCTCTGGTGATATTACTTCTAGTTTTGCCGCTTAACAATAGTTTTTTGCCTAAAGTAGCATTTTTTTCTAAAAGAATTACCCGAGCCCCTAACTCCCCTGACCGAATAGCGGCCATCATGCCACTGGGGCCTCCTCCTATTACTGCTAGATCATATTCTTTATTCATTAATTTAATTCTTCAAAAATTTCGTTTTTTCTTACTAAACTTTCTAA
>JBMFOQ010000028.1:0-2526 GCA_049969555.1 Minisyncoccia bacterium | reverse complement strand
AGAAGACCGTTAAAATTGGTTTATTATGAGGCTTGTCTTAATTAGCAAGACGCTACTTATAGAGAAAAATATTTAAAGACTACTTGAGGGAAATGATATATCAAGAATCGTTTAAAGAATTATCTAACGGGGTGAATCTTTTTATTTAACTGATCCAAGTTTTTGGTAATTTCTTGAAGTTGCTTAAAAATGGCTAAAAGCAAGGATTTATCTATATTTTTTGGATACTGAAGATCTAAATTAATTAATTGATCATTACCATTTTTTCTTTGTTTTTTCTTATTTTTCTTTAAAATATGATGTTTTTTTGAAGCATATTTTCCATAAATTTCTGTCAATGATTTTAATCCCATTGATTTTAATGCCTCATTAGTTAAAAAAAGATTAGAGACTTTATTTTTCTGGTCTTTATTGCGAGAAAGATATCTTCTTAACCTTTGCCTGAGAAAAGCATCTAGTTTATCAAAATCTTGTTTTGAATAAATAAATTTATAATAGTGTCCAAACCCTAAAATTTTATTATTAAGTTGTTTAATGATAGCTTTTATTGGTTTCTTTTTTGAAAGGTGGGTTATTTTAATAATTTTTTGTCTGAATTCTTCAATTTTCTTTTCACTGATAGTAAATATCCCAGCGTAATATTTAAATCCCATAAATTCTACTGGATTTAAATGAAATTTTCCCGAGTTTAGTTTATCGAGATTAAGTTGTAGGTTTAATTTAGTAAGCTCTGGTTCAATAATTTCTTTAAGAATTTGTTCCGGTTCTTTTTTATTTTTACAGAAAATTAAATAATCATCCTGAACTCTAAGGAATGGTCTTTTTGTTTTTATTATTTTTAGATCTAAAGGTAATAAATATATTCCAGCTAATATATAGCTTAAATAATTACCTAAGGGTAAGTTCCTTTTTTGTATTTGGTTTTGTTGAAGAAATGGAATAATTTGATGTTGAAGTAAATTTTTACCACGGCGCGAATGAAGAATTTTCTTTAAAATACCAAGTAAGATCTGATGATTAATGGAAGGATAATACTTTTCGATATCAAATCTTAAAAAATATTTATATTTTTTACTCGTTTCTTTGATATATTTTAATCGTTTATCTATTTGCGCGAAAATTAGGTAATGATAAGGCATTTTGTTTAAAAGGATTTTTTTTATTTTCTTTAAAATAAATTTTGCTATTTTATTGGTGCTTTGTGTATTTTTACTTTGTTGATAAGGTAATTGTTTGATATTAGCCATATTTTTATATTTTATTTTATGACATTCTATGATATTTTTTTACTTTTTTATTATTTTGTATCATCTAATTTCTTTTTTAATGATTTAATTAATTTTTTACGATCGTTGACAAAAAATTTATTTAATTGTATTAGTATAAAATTAAGTCAGATGAAGATTTTAATTATTCAAAAATGACTATGCCAAGATAAAAAATAAAATTAAAATCATTTTTGTTTTTTGCTTATGGATTTATAAAAATAGTTTGTTATAATATATCTAACCCCGCCGTTTTTATATTTTTAATTTTTTAAAAAATGTATGACCAAACCCCACTTTAAACTTAAAAAAGATGAAATAAATATTAAACAAAACACTTTTGAATCAAAAGTATTAGAATTTCTAAAAGAAGCTGGCTACCTTATTTTAGATGCCAGTTTTCCTAAAAAATATTATGCTTATACTGGTTTATGGCGAGAACTATTTGGATTAGATCTTACTGCTTATCAGCGCTATAAAAAAGAATTGGAACGAACAATCTTATCAGCTTTACAAAGATTAGAAGACAAAGACTTAGTAATTAAAATTAAATCCAAAGAAAAGAAACGATATTGGTTATTGACTAATCAGGGTAAAAAAGTTATTACCCAATTAGATAATTTAAAATTAGAATTACCCCCAGAAGATAACCAATTAAGAATTTTCGTTTTTGATATTCCGGAAAAACAAAGAAAAATTCGTGATGAACTGAGAATAAATCTTATTAGTTTTGGCTACAAAATGCTCCAAAAAAGCGTTTGGATTGGCAAACGTCCTTTGCCTTTAGAATTTTTCAAAGAGATTAAAGAAATGGGATTATGGCAAAATGTACATTTTTTTGAAATAAAAGAAGGCGGCACTTTGGATGATTTAGAAATCTAAAGTTATTATCTAAATATTTTAGCAAAATATTTGAGATAAAAATTAGATAAAAATAATTCTTTTGTTTGCTTATAATAAAATACATTTTTTCTCAACGATCGTTGAGAAAAAATGAAAAAATGGTGCTAAAATATTTTCTATTTTTCTTTTTTGATTCTAGGTGAATGGATGATATAATAATTTTTGATTTTAGGTGAATGCATGATATAATAATGACAAGAGATAATAAGAGATAATAAATATATAAATTTTTTGATTCTAGGTGAATGGATGATATAATATTTTTGATTTTAGGTGAATGCATGATATAATAATGACAAGAGATAATAAATATATAATAAATATATAAATTTATAATAATACGTAGTAAAAACGATAC
>JBMFOQ010000027.1:0-2529 GCA_049969555.1 Minisyncoccia bacterium | reverse complement strand
GCGCTTCGCGCGGCAGAAACCAAAACGGAACGCTCGGGCGGGACGGGAAGAAAAAAGGGGTGTGGGGGAAATAAATTCCCGTCCCGCCCTCGCTTTCGCCGCCGCCTAAAATATAAGTTAAGTATAGCAAAAATTAAAAGTATTGACAAGGAATAATTATGGGTGTATACTCAAAACAGATAGAAAAGGTCGAGCTATCTATTAAAAAATTTAAACGGAGACAAAAAATATGCCAAGATTTGATGGAACTGGTCCTTTGGGTTTTGGTCCTGGCACCGGCTGGGGTTTAGGTCCTTGCGGTGCTGGAATGGGTTGGCGCAGAGGTAGAGGCTTTGGCCGCGGTTTTGGCTGGAGAAGATTTTGGGGTTATTATCCTACTCACACTCTAACCAAAAAAGAAGAAGCGGAAGTTCTTTCAGAAGAAGCTACTGCCTTAGAAGAAGAGCTTAAAGCTATTAAAGCCCGCTTATCCGAACTCAAAGGACAAAAATAAATTAAGAAGGAAAACAATATGAAAATAGCAGTAAGTTCAATGGATAAAACCATTGATAGCAGTGTTTCCGATATTTTCGGAAGATGCCCTTATTTTATTATTGCCGAAATTAAAAACCAGAGAATAGAAAGGGCTGAAGTATTGGAAAATAAAAGTACAGACCAAATGAGCGGAGCTGGTATTTCCGCAACTCAACTAATGGCGGAAAAAATGTTAATGCTGTGATAACAGGCAATGTAGGTCCAAGAGCTTCGGACTTATTAAAACAATTTGGAATTGAAGTCTGTCAAGGAACAGGTAAAGTAAAAGAAGTATTAGAAAAATTTATTGAGGGAAAATTGGAAAAGTTTGAAGAATGAAAATAGCTTTTGCTACAAATGAAAATGATTTAAAAGCAGAAATTGCCTTATAAAAAAGATTTTGTTCAATCAACGATTAAAATGAAACCGGCTGTTGAAATAAACCCAAGATATAAAAAATTATTTAAAGAAATCAATAATAGAATAAATGCAGAATTAAAATGAAAGAAAAAATTGCTTTAATTTCAATATTAGCCAACATACTTTTAGCCGGCGGGAAAATTGTCGTCGGTTTTATTACTCATTCTACAGCCATCTTGGCCGAAGGCGTTCATTCTCTAATGGATATTTTTTCTTCTGCTATCAGCTATATTGGCATTAAAATAGCTAGAAAACCAGAAGACCAAAAACACCCCTACGGTCATTATAAATTTGAAGTTCTGGCCGGAATATTTATTACCTTAATTCTTCTGGCAACAGGAATAGGAATTGTTTATGAGGCCTATCAGAAATTTCTTAATCCCTCTTTAATAAAAATTCCGGTTTTAGCTTTTGGAATGATGATTTTTTCAGCATTGGTTAATGAAATAATAGCCCGTTTAAAAACCTATTTTGGCAAAAAAGAAAACTCAATTGCCTTATTGTCTGACGGATTTCATTCAAGAATTGATGTTTTTACTTCTTTAGCGGTTTTTGTCGGATTGTTCTTAACAAAGTACTGGACTTATACTGATTCAATTTTAGCTTTTTTAATTGGTTTTTATATTATTAAAGAATCATTTTCTTTGGGTAAAGAAGCGGCCGACTCTTTACTTGATGTCTCGGCAGGTCTGGAAATAGAAGAAAAAATAAAGGAAATTACCAAAAAACAAAATGTTGAAATTGTTTCCTTGAAAACCCAAAAGAAAGGTTCGGTCATTACGGCCAACTTGGAAATAACTTTACCAAATAATCTAAAGGTTGAAGAAGCGACAAAAATTTCTAACAATTTGAGAGAAAAACTGATGAAAGAGATTGAAAATCTTTCTTATGTTGCTATTCAAATCAAAAGCCATGATATTGAAACCGGATTTTACAAACCGGCTTTTGGCCGTGGCTATGGCTGGCAAAGACGAGGCAGATTTAAAGGCGAAGTAAAAGAAGCGATTGGGCGGGGTCCCGACGGTTATTGTGTTTGTTCAAAATGCGGTTATAGAATTCCTCATCAGCGCGGAATGCCTTGCTCTACACTTCAGTGTCCAAATTGTAAAGTTAATTTAGAAAGAAAATAATATGCCAAGACCAAGACTTTGCAGAAAAATAATGTTTGACCCTAAAATAACATATTTCAAACCCCAAGGTGTGTCAATGAGGTTTCTTGAAATTGTGGAATTAACAACTGAAGAAATGGAAGCTTACCGCTTACGGCATATCAATGATTTAGAGCAAAAAGAAGCTGCCAAAAAAATGCACACCTCACAAAGCACTTATCAAAGAATTCTTTACGCGGCGTACAAAAAAATCGCTGACGCTTTAATAAACGGCAAAGCGATTAGAATAATAAAGCAATAAATAATGATGAAAGAATCTTTTTAGGGAAGTAAAAAAAATCAGTTGTGTGTGCACGGGTGGGTGGGGTAAACACAAATTTTTTTCTTGGTGGCGCTTTTTGCGAAGCGAAGAACGAAATTCGGCGGCGGCGAAAGCGAGGGCGGGACGGGAATTTATTTCCCTCACACCCTTTTTTTCTTCCCGTCC
>JBMFOQ010000026.1:0-2686 GCA_049969555.1 Minisyncoccia bacterium | reverse complement strand
ATTTGCCTTTGCGTTAGCCATAGCGTTTCTTTTTCAAGTTTTACTGATAACTCAGGACCGTTTTTGGTTTTGTAGATAACTATCTTTTGCGATGGTTGTAATTTCATATTATAACCTTTAAATCGGTTGATGTTGCTTCGTTAAGGTTCATTGTTTAATCCCTTAATAAATTTGTAATAATATTAATCATAATATCTTTTTCCTCTGGTTTGCTTGTGGCAATAAGCAATGCCAGAGCAACCAGCGTTGTATCAGTAATTTTCCGTTCTCCGCTTTTCTTGAATAAATAGTTGTTTTTTTCTAAAAAATAAACAAAAAGAAACGAGGCTATTCTTTTATTCCCATCCACAAATGGATGATCTTTGATTATCAGGTAAAGTAAATTTGCCGATTTTTCCTCAATGGTACTGTAAAGTTCTTTCTTACCAAATGTCTGATAAATTGCACCCATAACTGACTGGAATTTATTATTTACCTCTAAAGCAAATAAATTACTCGCTTCATTTTTCTCAATGAGTGTCTGTTTTAGCCCTTCAATTAAATTTTTACACTCATCATATTTCAAAATAAACTTTGATTTTTTTGTTTTATAGGTGGTAATTTTATTTTCGTCATATTGATAAAGTAAAGTAAATGAATTGGCATACTGCTGAATCAGTGATAGTAATTCTTCTGTCTGCCCTTTTAATTCTGGATGAGAAGATTTCCCGGTGATATAATTTATTGTATTTTGAAGTTCTTTTAGTTTTTGAGTTTGCTCCAGTAATCTTTTCTCGTTTATAGCATAACCCTGAACAAGGTAATTTTTTAAAACTTTAGTTGCCCAGATACGGAATTGAGTACCTCTCTTGGAGTTCACCCTGTATCCAACGGAAATTATTGCATCTAAATTATAAAATTTTATAGTTCTTTTGACTTTTCTGTTGCCTTCCATCTGAACTACCGAGAAAAACTCGGTAGTTGCCTTCTCATCAAGTTCCCCTTCAGAGAATATATTTTTTAGGTGTAATCCAATTGTATCGGTATCTTTATCAAAAAGAATAGCCATTTGCCTTTGCGTTAGCCATAGCGTTTCTTTTTCAAGTTTTACTGATAACTCAGGACCGTTTTTGGTTTTGTAGATGACAATGTTTTGCGGTGCCTGTGATTTCATAATTTAATTATTTTCCTCTCCCCATACCTCATCCAAAATCTCCTCAATCCTTTTTTCTGCTTTTTCTTTGAGGAGTTTTAGTTTTTCCAGTGCCTCCATCTCTCTGTCTAACTCCTCTACAATCTTTTGCTGGACTTCAAGAGGAGGAAGAGGGACGACTACTTCATTAATTTCTAATAAATGTAAATTTCCTACTCCTCCATGTTTTTTCGTTCGTTGCTTAAATTGCTCCTGAGTAGATGTTAATTGCAATGCATACAATAGAAATTTGGGCACAATTTTTTCTTTATTAGGTCGTAATAAGGCTAGGCTTACATAAATGCTAAATTCATAGTCTAATTTAGGTACTATTTTACAAGCGCCAATTGTTCCATTTTTGGCTAAGAGAATATCATCTTCTATAGGTAAAACTCTTTTTTTAAAGTATTCATGAAGATCAATAGGAATATGTTTTGCATTCTCAAAATCTAATTTAAAACCAGAAACATTTGTCGCAGATAGAAACTTAATCCCGTTTTCGCTATAGGTAGGTGTTTGATGTGTACCATCTGTAATTAAAATGCAAACATCTTTTAAATATGCTTTCTGTTCTGTATGAAATAACCTTTCCTCCACCTCCCATGCCTCCAGAATCTTTTCTGCGCCTTCAATGATTGCCTTTTGTTTTTCAATTTTCTGGACAATTTCTTTCTGGATTTCAAGGGGCGGGAGGGGGATTTTCCATTTCTCTAAATAATCAATTTTAAAATCCATTCTTACTCCGCCGGTAGCCAATTCATTCACATAATCTAAAAATTTTCTGCTTTTAAATAAGGCAAACAAATATTTGGGTTCAATGTTTTTTTCATCTATCTTAAAAATATTATAAGCACCGCTGATAATTTGGTTTTCAAAATCATATTCATTTAGACCAATTGACCCTACATTAACTCTATATGGGTTATAACAAAAATATCCTTTTCTAACTATGTAATATGCCTGATTAATCTCTTCTCCTTTTTTCCTTTCACTAATAAAAACTCCTCTGTCATTTGCTACACCTAAAACAATAAATTCTTTTTCGGGATACTGAGAAGGTTTTATTTTATCTTCAACAGGTATTATATATTCATCCAGAGGATTATATGGATACCTCTGTCCCTTTCTCAAAATCTCCTGCAGTTTTTTTATTTTTTCATTTTCCTGTGGCAATTTGTTTAAGACATCCCTTGCAATATCCATTTCAAGTGCGTTTTCAGGATTAAGACCTGCAAGAATTTTTACTGCAGTATTCATATCAGCCATTTTTAATCTTTCATATTTTTCATCTATACTTAAATTATTCTCTGGTTCAACATCTTTTAAAACCTCTTTCCATTCTTTTATCTGCTCATTGGATAAATCACTTTTATATGTTTGAAAATTGAATGAGTATAAATACGCCTTTTCTATCTCTTTTGATGTTTCATTCTGGATTTTACTTTGTGTTATTAAATCAAATTCTTTTAACTTTTCCTGATAGTCTTTTTCTGTTATCCTTCCTTTTGCTTTCCT
>JBMFOQ010000025.1:0-2987 GCA_049969555.1 Minisyncoccia bacterium | reverse complement strand
AAAAAAAGTGTAAACATGCTTCGCATGTTTTTTTTTTTTTTACTCACATAAAAATCAAACTAATCCAGTTATTTAGTTTTTTTTTATTTTTAAAGACCCCAAAATAATTGTGTGGCGTTTTTTTTCGGCCATTGCGGCGAAAACGTAGCAAAAACAACGGCCAGATGGCCGTTGTTTTTGCGGGCTTCGTTGCTACGGCCAAAAGGAGCTTATCGTATAACTTGCTAAAAACGAAGCACTTACAACGGCCATCGATGTAATTGATGGCCGTTGTAAGTGCGGGCAAAAGGGAAGGAACGAAGCACAATCAACGGCCATCGATGTAATTGATGGCCGTTGATTGTGCGGGCAATGAGGTAGCGCATAAAAGGTGCTTATCGTTGATTTATAACTAAACGTAGCACTTAATTCGGCCAGCGATATAATTGCTGGCCGGATTAAGTGCGGGCAAAAGGCGAAACAACGAAGTTTGCTATTACGGCCGGATATAATTCGGCCGTAATAGCAAACGGCTTCGGCGGTAATGATTTTATTTTTTAGTTATAATATTTATAATAATTTAACATATATTCATATTAATAATTTATTCATTTAGATTAATCCATAACCTCTTATTAATTTAATACCTGAAGCTACTCCACTTTGTTTGTCTATTAATTTGCTATTAAATCTACCATCCTTATCAAATTTTCCTCGTTCATATAGATTCGTACCTGACCATAAGTAAGGACTTTTTATATTTATTTCCGGATTTCGATAGCCAAATCCGTTAAACTTTTCTGCTTCGTAAAACATTTCAAAAATATCCCATTTAGTAACTTTTACCCTTTCATTTATAACATTTACCAATTCATCTTCCAATTCATATATATATTTATTTCCTTGATTAACTAACCATTCATTTAATTCATTGTTTAACTTTTCTTCCCTTTCCCTTATATATATTAAACCTTTGATTATCCATGTCTTTCCGAATAATTTCTTAAAACGTTCAAAATTGTAAAACAAAACATTTAACTGACTTTTTACCATCTCTATCTTTACAATTTTGCAACGGCCAAAATCTATCTCATATTCTTTCAATAATTCACTTTTTTCAGTCATTGTTCTTTCTTCTTTTTGTTAAAAATATTATACAAAATCCATCCAACTATCACTATTATTGCCTTTACTAAATCATCAGTTCCAACCTTTTCTATCGCTTCCATCGCATACAATATGCCAGCACCATATAACAATCGTTCCATGCTTTCTATCCTTTATTCGTTATTTTTTGTTTATTTTTTCCTTTCGAGCTATCAATCGTATCGTTTATCCCAATTTTTTTCCCGTGAGCTTACTTTTCAGTAAGCTCACGGAAATTTTTGGGACTGGCTATGGACTCATTTTATGTCCAATTATATAGAAATGTTAAATATTGTGGACCACTTATTTGACCATCCTTTCCATTGATTATGACAGCTTTCAAAAATACTCTTTGACCTTTTATCAATTCACCATATCGTAATGATAAAAATCCATACATTTCAATAGGTTGACTTGTATCCTTTGTTAACAATTGTAAAAATCTTAACCTATTTTCTACATATGTAATTCCACTACTGTCAGAAACAAATCCATACATCATTAACTTTTCATCTTCTCCTAACGTAGTAGGTTCTGTCTGTACCTTTATTGTTCCTTCTGCTACTGTGTCTATTCCTAACGATGATATTGCCGGAGGTGCTGACTTTGTCGGTGGTTGAAATGTTACATCTAATCCTAAAAATGCTAACCTTGCATTTAACATTATAAATGCAGTATTACCAGTTAACTTCTGTTGCTGTCCAAATACATCTGTTACCGGGTTATTGTCCGCCCAAGTAATCCAAGCTTCTTTCGTTAATGGTTCTAATCCTTGCCACATTTGCGAAATGTAACTGAATGCATTTCTTATTCGTTCTGTAGCCGGTGTTCTTACAATCGTAGGTATAGCACGTTTTCGAATGTAAGTGCCATATCTGTTTTGTGAGAAAGTATCACTTCCAATACTTCCTCTAATGTTTCCTGCCAAGCTTCCTGTCCTAATTTTAGCCATGTTATATATCTCCTATGTTATACTTTTTTTAATGTAGGCCAAAATAAACGCTTTTTCATTTTTCATTTTACCTACATCTTTTTCTCTTCGCCAAAATCTCTGGTCATAAACCTTCTTTAACTCATCTTTTAACTCTAAATCATTATATCCATCCCTATAATATTTTTTAATCATATTCACAATCAATTTTTTTTCATCTACCACATCCAATTTTCCATCCAAACCTAAAACCCTTTCAATTATGTCTTTTTCTGAAAAACCATAAATGTCATCATCTACTTTTATTTCTTTAGCCTCGTAACTTTCTTCATCAATTACGTTCTCTTTTATTTTTTTCTCATCATATTTTATTTTACGTTTTATGTAATTTGGTGCATGTTCTAGCCAGTCGTGTAACTCATAATAATCTTCCTTCTTATCAATTAATCTACAATTTTCTAATGCTTTAACCAATTTTCCTTCTTCACCATCCCATTCGCAAATGTATTCCAATTGTTTTCCACTAAAAGTAAACTTTGACATCATTGCACTTTTGTCCCATAGCATCTGCAAATGACCTAACACTTTAGGTCTTTTTTCTTTTAACATCTCACAAAGCATTTGATACTTCCAATGGTTATAAAATGACGGTTTTGCCATTGCCAGTCCCTTTCTTTTAATTTTGTTTATTTAACTTTAACAACACGAATATAACATAATTACTTCATAATTATTATACCATATTTTTTTATGTTTGTCAAATCGACTCAAAAAATTTTTTTGTTTAGTTTAGTTAAGGCTTGTTTATATGTTAAGGTAATGGTAAGGTATAGGTAAGGTAAGGTAAAGGTATAGGTAAGGTAAGGTAAAGGTATAGGTAAGGTAAAGGTAAGGTTAGGGTTTTTTTTTCCCTCCCTCCATCCCCCTCCTT
>JBMFOQ010000024.1:0-2988 GCA_049969555.1 Minisyncoccia bacterium | reverse complement strand
ATTGATGCCAATAGTAATGTTGTCTCTAATACCACGACTGTTACTGGCAATATGATGTATCCATTCTTAGTAGCTCCTACTTTTGCTTATGTTACTAAGAACGTCAGCGTGAAAGGTACTAGCACCAATCATACTCAGGATATTGGGGATACAGCTCTTACTTTTGCTGTAACTGCTAATGGTGGTGATATCTATATTCCTGAGAAGATTAATGCTACAGTAACTTCAGGTATGTATGAGACATTAATTGGTGGGACTGCTACTACTACTACTTCTACTACTTGGACTTGCAATAGTCCGGCAGTTGAAGATACTAGTTCAGGATATCTCTGGAGAATTCCAAATGGTTCAACTGCTAACTGCACCTTTAGTACTTTAGTAACCAATACAGGTGGTAGTGCTGGTTACTTTAGAGTTGCTTTAGGTGGAGTGAAGTGGTATACCAGTGCTACTGATACAGCTGCCAGTTTTATTACTCAGACTTGGGGCTTGACTAACATTAACACAGGTGATTTCTATCTTGGCAACTAACCTTTCCTTGCGGGTTTAACTACCCAAGTTTTACTTAACAAAACTTGACTTGGATAGGATTAGCAAAAACCGCCCTTTGGGGCGGTTTTTGTGTTAGGATTATTCTTATTACTTGGAATATGGAATCTAGAATTTAGAATTTAGAATCTGGAATATGGAATAAATTGTTAATTTTTAATTTTTAAACCTATAAAGCGAGGAGATATATACCTTGAGAAACGCTCAAGCGACGAGCGAGCAGGGTCCCCTCACTTGGAAAAGATAAATTTATTTCATAAATCTAGAAAACTTTTTAATAAGAAATAATTACTTATTTCAAGATGTTTTATTTTATGAGTATTTTGCGAAAGTAAATCTTTTTCAAGTGAGGGGGAGCGAGGAGCTTGCGCGAGTCTAAAATCCTCGCTGGGGATTTTAGACGTTTTCGAAAGGTATATATCTCCGGGCTCCTTTTACTATGCTTCTTTTTGTCATTTGTAATTTTACATTATTTTGTGTTATTATATTTTTAATGTCTATATTATTTAATAAAAAGATTGTTTTTGGTTTCTTTTTAGGGTTTTTAATTCTGCCTTCTTTGGTTTTTGCTTGGTCACAAAATGAAACCCTTTTTGTTGATCCTGATTATGATTTAAGCGGAAGAAATCAAATTGATATTCAATTAATTAAAACTACCAATAAACTTTATTTTTATGCTGATAAAACTTGGTATAATAATTTTCCTGATAAAAGTACTTTAGACAGTAAGTTATATAATTTAGCCAGTGATTTTGAATATAAAATTTATCCGACTTTAACAAATTTATTAGGTTTTGAGGATAATCCCGGTATTGATAATGATTTTAGAATTGTTATTGTTTTGGAGTCTTTAAAAGATAATTATGGGGGATATATTAGAAGCGGCGACCAATATCCAAAAAATAAATATCCTTTTTCCAATGAAGGTCAGATTATTTATTTAAATGCGGATTTAGTTTCAAAAGCTGATTTAAATTTTTTGCGCTATGAATTAGCTCATGAATTTACCCATTTAATTACCTTAAAACAAAAGCCAGAAGCTGAAACTTGGTTTTATGAATTAATGTCTGAATTTGCTGGCCAGCTAATAGGAGGGGATATAAGTCAAATTACTAAAAAACGAGCCCAAGATTTGCTTTACTCAACCGAAGTTAATTTATTTAATTGGTCAAATATAGATAAAGATTATGGAAAGATTTATCTTTTTGCTTTGTATTTAAGAGAACAATTTAAAGAGAGTGTTTTTGTTGATGCTTTAAAGTATCCCTCTTCGAGTGGTCTTATTTCTTTAAATGAAGCTTTGAAAAAAAGAGGAACAAATTTAGAAGAAGTTTATTTAAGTTGGTTAACTACTAATTTATATAATACTTGTGAACCAAATAATTTAAGATATTGTTTTCAGGACCAAAATTTAAAAGATTTTTCAGTAATTGCTTATTCTTATTATCTACCAACCCAAGAAAAAAGTTCGCTTTCTGTTACTGATTCAATAAAAGCTTTTACAGGAAAATGGCAAAAAATTAATGGCGGTTTAGGAACAGTAAGGTTTAAGTTTAGTATTCCCCCAAATACCCCAATTTATAAAGTTCCTTATATTCTTGAAGATGTTAATGGTAAAAAAACTTTATGGTTTTTTGATTTATTTAAAACTAATATCGCAGAAATTTATATTGAAGGAATGGGAAGTAAAAACAAAGCAATTTATTTTATTCCGGCAATTATTTCTTCTAATTTAGACAATAATCAGCTTTATTTTTATAGTTTTGAATTGGAAAACCTGGGAAACAATTCTTTATCTGAAGCAAAAATCATTGAAAGTTTATTAAAACAAATTGAATTTTTAAGACAGCAAATTGCCCAATTACAACTTCAAAAAGCTTTTTATAATACTTATCAGAAAAACTCTGCTTGTTCTTTATTTAGCAAAGATTTATATTATGGAATGAGGTCAGAAGAAGTAAAATGTCTTCAGCAATTTTTGGCAAATTTGGGCGGTGATATTTACCCAGAAAAATTAATTACTGGTTATTACGGGCCGTTGACAATGGCGGCAGTTAAACGGTATCAAGCAAAATATAATTTACCGCAAACAGGATATTTTGGACCATTGACGCGTTCGCAAGCAAATAATGAATTACTAAATTAACAAATTGATGAGTTAAAAGTGAGAAAACTAATGAATTAAATAATTAATAAATTCTATGTCTAAAAATTTTAAGCAAATTCTTTTTTATTTAGCAATTGCTTGTTTATTTACCCCTTTTTTTATTAACAAAGCAACCTATTTTCCTTTTATTATTACCAAAGCCACGGTTTTCCGTGCCTTAGTGGAGGTAATGTTTATTTTATGGGTTTTCTGGTTATTGGTTAAAAATAAAGAAAGATTGAATTTTTCGCCTTTGGTAAAAGCGGTTTTAATTTATGGGGTAGTTATTTTGG
>JBMFOQ010000023.1:0-3561 GCA_049969555.1 Minisyncoccia bacterium | reverse complement strand
TTTCTATTTGATCTAATTCTATCCCCTCTTCTTGTAATCTTCTCTGAAAATCTTCAAATCTTAATTTATATTTCTCACTAATCAATTCTTCTTGCTTTAGTTGTAAAAGTAAAGACTCTCTGACTCGTCTTTTATCCTCTATTAACTGGTATTTTTCTTTAAAATCTTTAGTTTTTTGAGCCAACTGTTCTTGTAAAGAACTAAGCAAAATTTTTTCTTCTTCTATTTCTTTCTCTAACAAAGAAAGTTTGTTTTTAAGTTCTCCATTAAAACTATCTTCTTTTATCTCTGGTTGTTTAATTTTATTTAAATCTTCTAAAATTAATTTGATTTCTTTTTTAATTTGATTAATATCATTAACTAACAAAATATTCTCCAAGCGTTTTGTAGTATTTATTATCTTTTCCTCTAATTCTTTAAAAGTCAAAGAGGCGACTAAATTCTTTTTCCCCTCTTTAATTTTCCCCAATAATTCAAATTTTTCATTTTGTTTGGCTAAAATTTTGTTAGTGATTTCTTTTATTCTGATTTCTAAAGAATCTGCTGGCGTTTCTTTTGAAAGTCCCAATTTTTTTTCTTCTAAAGATATTTCTTCTTCTATTTTTTGAATCTCCTGACGAATTTTTTCAAAATTATCTTTTTGCGGCTGTTTTTCATTAATAATTTCCTGATAAAGTTTAGCAAAATAACTAATTAAAAGAGTTTTTAATTCCTCTTCATTTTTTTGTCTTTCAGTAAATTTCTTTACTTGTCTTTTTAGGAATCTTAAATGAGGAATAATCTCTTCTAACTGAGCCTTGACCTTATCCAAATTAATCAAAGAATTTTCTAATTTTCTCTTGGCCTCATCTTTTTTAATCTCTAAATTTTTTAATCCCAAACTTTCTTCTAACATCAATTTTCTTTCTGTAGGAGAAACCTTTAAGATATTTTCCACTGAACCCTGATTAATAATTGAAAATCCGCGCAAACCTATTTTTGCCTGAGAAATTAACTCCACTATATCTTTCAACCGGCATTGCTCTCTATTCAAAAAATAACTATTTTCTTCGTTTTTATCTATTCGTCTAATAATACTTATTTCTTCAAAATCCAGAGGAAAATTTTTTCTCTGGTTATCAAAAATTAATTCCACTTCAGCAAAACCAGCTGAATTGTCTTTACTTAAAAAAATTAAATCATTACCTTTTTCCACCCGAAGGTTTTTAAAACTTTGCTCTCCTAATGCCCAACGAACAGCATCCACAATATTTGACTTTCCTGAACCATTAGGCCCAACGATTGCCGTAATTTTATCAGGAAAATCTAAAATTGTTGTTTTGTAAAAAGATTTAAAATTTTTAAGAACAACTCTTTTTAAAAACATATAAAATACAAGGACTTATTCTTCTAACCACCCTTTTATTTTTAATGCTTCTTTAGCGGCATTAATTTCTGCTTCTTGTTTTGACTTCCCTTCGCCAGTGGCAACCATTTCTTTTTTTAAAAAAACCCCCACTTTAAAAACCTTATTATGGTCTGGTCCATATGAAGAAATAACCTGATAACGAGGAGTAATTCCTAATTTTCCCTGGCTGATTTCTTGAAAAATACTTTTTGGGTCTTTTAAAGATTTGCTTTTTAAAATATCTTCAATTTTATATAAAATATTTTCTTTAATAAATCCTTCAGCGGTATTATATCCTTGATCTAAATATATTGCCCCAATTAATGCCTCAACCGCATTGGCTAAAATATTAGAATTAGAGCTTAAACTTTTTGCTTCTCCTTTTGAAAGCAAGATATATTTTTTCAAACCTAATTTATTGGCTGTCTCCAAAAGAGAACCGGTGTTTGCCAAGTTTGCCCTTAAAGCAGTCATCTCTCCCTCCTCAAAATCAGGATAGTTTCTAAATAAAAAATCTGAAATCACCATTTCTAAAACCGCATCTCCTAAAAATTCTAATCTTTCATTATGATGATAGGGCCAATTTGGATTTTCATTTAAATAAGAACGGTGAGCCAACGCTTCTTTTAAATAATCTAAATTATTAAATCTAATTTTAATTTTTTTCTCTAACTCCTGATAAATATCACTCATAAATTAAGCTTTATTCTTTTTAATTTCTTCTAATTGGCGGTAAATTGTTCCTAATACTCCATTAACAAAACGTTTTGAAGAATCTCCGCCAAAAACCTTTGCTAATTCCACTGCTTCATTAATGGCTACTTTTGGCGGAACTTCTTTTTTGTCAGCGAAAAGTAGTTCATAAATACCAATTCTTAAAACATTGCGGTCAATGATATTAATTTGTTTTAAAGGCCATTCTGGCGCTCCTTGAACAATCAACTGATTAATCTCTTCTAAATGATTTAAAATTCCTTCTAATAAATTCTTTGGATATTCAATATCTTCTAAACCACTACCAATGGTTTCTAAATTCCGTTTAAAAATAGATTTAATATCTTTTTTTGTTTTATTATCTGGTCCATAAAAATCCCATTCAAAAAGAGTTTGAAGAACTAAAGAACGAGAAAGATGCCGCGAACTCATAGTAAAAGAAAGTTTTAAAATTAAAAAAATAATAAATTCTAAACTACTCCTTTTATTTCTTTTTCTTTGGCTTTTTTCTCTTTTTTACTAAGACCCTTAAAAACATCAATTACTTCTTTTCCTTTATAATAACCGCAATAAGGACAAACTTGGTGTGGCAAAATTTTTTTACCACAGTGCAAGCATTTAACCAATTTTATTGGTTTTAAGGCTAAATGTGAACGTCCTTTATTACGCCGAGATTTTGAATGATGACGTGCAGGAAGCCCCATAATTTTAATTTATTATTTGATTAATTTATAAAGATTCTATCACAAACTAAAATAAAAAACAAGAAAAAGAAAAAAAGAAAATTAAAAAAAGGGCTGAGAATTTTCTCAGCCCGTAAAATTTAATCCTTTAATTCATAAAAGCAAATATGTCTAAATGGGAAGGAATATAAATTTGGAAATACACCAACCATATACACTGGTACCAAATCTTCATTTTGATGCTTGAAGAACTTTATAACTTCTTTATCTACACAATAGAGCCCTTTAAGTTGGTAATGTTTTTCGCTCCAGGCGTCAAAAACCCAATTACCCAAACAGCCCCGCCATTCTGCTTCTACTATATCTACCACTTCCATACTGTTTCCTTTCCATGACTGTGTTAATTTTGCTACAAAAGCTGGGCTGTATCTTATAGAAATATCACGAAGTCCATTATGATAAACTACATCCCTAATCGTTTTACTATTACCTACAAGGTGGTGGTAGTGGTGGTAGTGGAAGGGGTGATTTTGCATTCTTTCTGACATTTTAATAAGCCTTCTTGACCGATATAAGTCCCTGCTACATCATCGGCATAGCAAACCCCTTGGTTTGGGTCACAAGAATATTTTTGAATTGCTAAACAATCAGTATCATTTCTACATTCATCATCACCTTCTCCCTGGGTTAATATACAACGATTCATCGCACAAATCTTATGAGTGGGGGGAGTTATTTTACAATCTGAATCAGAACTACATTGATTGATACCACAAC
>JBMFOQ010000022.1:0-3985 GCA_049969555.1 Minisyncoccia bacterium | reverse complement strand
AGTAAAATTATAAATTAATACTTCTAAGCATTTATTCATTTTAAAAATTTAAATTAACCCCCATTTTCTTTTATTTTCTATCTCCTTTAAAACTTTAATTTTATGAAGGGCTGATAATTTTTGTGCTCTTTCATTTGGTTTTTTAATATAAAACCGCCTTTTTCTTGCTTCAAGCAAAATTCCGCTTTTTTTAATAATCTGATTCGCTCGATTAATAAAGACAGTCACACTTTCCCCTTCTTTTCTTTTGATTACTATTGCCATAATTTTTTTAATTTTAATTGTTTTTTAATTTTTATCTATATATTTTGAGATAAATATTTCTTTAAAACTCCCTCTATTTTATCTAATGGAACAACCTCTTGCAAGCCAGAAGTCATATCTTTTAAAATAATTGTTTCATCAATCACTTCTTGCTGGCCTAAAATTAAAACATATTTTGCTTTTAAACGGTTGGCATAACGCAATTGGTTTTTTAAGCTTTCCTTACCCAAATTTTCTCCAACTAAAATTCCTTCTTTTCTAAATCTCTCAAGCAAAGTAAAAGCAATGTTTTTTGCTTTGTCCCCTAGTTGAATAAGAAAAACATCATAATGCGGCAAAGGAAACTTTTTTCCCATTGCTTTCATCTCCTCGATTAATCTTTCTACTCCAAAAGCCACTCCCACTCCTCCTGCTTTAGGCCCTTTAAGAATTTCTAATAATTTATCATAGCGGCCTCCACCGCCTAAAGCCAAAAGTTTATCTCCGCTACTTTTAAATACTTCAAAAACTGTGCGGGTATAATAATCCAAACCGCGAACCAAAGTTTTATCCAAAATATAAGGAATATCTAAATGTTCCAACCCCTCTAAAACACTTTTAAAATGATTACTGCAATCTTCACACAAATAATCCAAAATATTTGGCGCCGATTGTTTGACAAGTTGACATTTTTCGTTTTTGCAATCTAAAACCCGCAAAGGATTATTTTTTATTCTTGTTTTACAATCAACACAAATGCTTTTGCTTTTTGAATTGTAATATTTTACTAAATTTTTAATATAGTGCGAACGACAATTATGACAACCAATGCTATTAATTTTAAAAACCAGGTTTTTCTTATTAAAACCCAATGATTCTAAAAACACCCAAGAGAGAAGAATTATTTGAACATCTAAAGCAGGGTCATTGGAACCAAGTGCTTCTAAACCTAGTTGATAAAATTGTCTAAATCTCCCAGCCTGAGGTTTTTCATGACGAAAAAAAGGCATAAAATAATAAAACTTAACTGGTTGCGGTTCATTAAAAAAAGCATGTTCAATGTAGGCCCGACTAACTGGCGCAGTTCCTTCTGGTCTTAAGGCTAAAAGCTCACCCTCATCTTTGGTTTTTAAAAGATACATTTCTTTATGGACTAAATCAGTTTCCTTTCCCACTCCCCGAATAAAAAGTTCTGCTTTTTCTAATACAGGAGTTTCGATTCTTTGATAATTATAATATTCAAAAATTTTCTTAGCATTTTTCAAAAGATAATCATAATAAGGATAATCAATTGGAAGAATATCCTTCATTCCTCGCGGGCTCTGAATAATTTTTTTTATAACTTTTTTATTATCTTTCTTTTTAGACATTTTGGTTTTATCCTCACACATTAAAAAAGAATAAATAAAAAATTATTGCGCTGGAGAAGGAGAAAAAGCCATAATTCGATTATAGGGCCAAAGTCTTAACCAAACCCTTCCAATAATCAGATTTTTATCTAATGGTCCCCAGTTTCTTGAATCGTACGAAGCCAAACGATTGTCTCCTAAAACAAAATATTGATTAGGTCCTAATTTTAGAGATATATTCCCGCTGGTGTTATTGTTTGCCAAATAAGTTTCCTTAAGTTCAAAAGTTTTCCCCTTGGCATTAGTAATAAAAATTTTGTTATTTTTAATTTCTATAGTCTCATTAGGTAAAGCAATAATTCTTTTTATATAATACTGAGAAGGACGATTCGGCGCTTTAAAAACTATTACCTCATATCTTTGAGGAGAGCGAAAACGATAAGATATCTCGTCAATAATTAAATAGTCGCGGGTATAAAAATTTGGCTCCATTGAGGAACCATGAACAATAAATGGTTGAATAATAAATGCCCTTACGGGAACAACTATCAAAAAGGCAATAAACATCATCTCTAAATTTTCCCAAATTAGCTTTTTCCACATAACTTTTAAAAAATCATAAAAAGAATAGCACAAAGAATGATAAAAGTCAAAAACCCTTAAAGTCTTTTATTAGTTATACTTGATTATTTTTTGGTTATTTAGTTAAATAATATAAATGTTTAGTTTTTTAAAACAAAGCCTTAAAAAAATTATTATTGTTGCTTTGGGAATAGCAATTGGTTTTTATTTTTGGGGAATAAAAGAGCAGAAAGAATATCTTATCTCCTTTAAAAACCCGATGCAGCCAGTAATTGTCGTAAAACCTAAATCAGAAATTAAACCAGAAATTAATATTCTTTTTTTGGGGGTGCCAGGCGATGGTTGGCGCGGCCCATTATTAACTGATACAATTTTTGTCATTCATCTTGATACGGTAAAGAAAAAAGTAGCCATTATTTCTCTTCCCCGAGACTTATGGGTAAAAAACAAAGCAGATAACAGTTATATTAAAATTAATGGTCTTTATGCTTTTGAAAATCCCAATAATAATTTTATCAAAGCGAAAAAATATAATTTGATTAAAGAGAAAGTTTCAGAAATTATTAATCGGAAAATTGATTATGTGGTAATTTTTGATTTAATCGGTTTTGGTAAATTAGTTGATTTAGTTGGCGGCGTGACTATTTGGTTAGAAAAAGATATTGTTGACCCAAAGTTGGTTAATCCCTATAATCCCAAAGAAATTTTTAAGTTAAAGGCAGGCTGGAGAAATTTAGATGGAAAATTAGCCATCAAGTTTGTTAGATCTCGTTATGATTCTGAAGGAGATTTCTATCGTATTAAACATCAGCAACAGCTTTTGGCAAATCTTAAAGATAAAATCGCCAAACTTAGCAGCGGTTGGTGTCTTCTTGATTGGCTAAAAATCTGGCAATCCCTTGAAGGACACTTTATTACAGATTTAAATTTGGAAACTGCCTTAGAGTTTTTTAAAATCTTTAAAAATACAAAAAGCGAAGAAATTATTTATTTAAGCCTTACTACTCGCGAACCAGACAAATTACTTGCCCCTACTTCTTATCAAAGAATAGATCCTAAAACAGGCGAGCAAAAGGCTTTTTATGCTTTAATTCCCACGGCTGGTTTTGAAAATTATCAAGAAATTCAAAATTATATTAATGAAAAACTTAATCAATAAAAAATTATTAATTGTCGGCTTGGGAAATCCTCAAGCGTTGTACAAAAATACCCGTCATAATTGCGGCGCTCTTTTTTTAGAGTGGCTAAAAGAGAACCTTAAAAGCGAAAAATTCAAAATCAATCAAAAAGTTCTTTCAGAAATAAGTATTTTAAAAACAAAAGATAAAACAATTTTTCTGGTAAAGCCTTTGACTTTTATGAATAATTCAGGCGAAGCAGTGAAAAAATTAAAAAACTTTTTCAAATTGAAAAATAAAGAAATTATTATTGTTCATGATGACAGTGATTTATTCCTTGGAAGTTTTAAAATTCAATTCAAAAGAGGAAGCGCCGGCCATAAAGGAGTAGAATCAATAATTAATTCTTTAAAAACCAATGAATTTTATCGAATAAGAATTGGTGTTCGGCCAAAAAATCTTAAAAAATTAAAAGCGGAGTATTTCATTTTAAAAAATTTCTCTTTAAAAGAAAGAGAAATTTTAAATAATACCTTTCAAAAAATTTTAACCAAGTTAAATTTTATAAGAGAGATGTAAAATAATCCAATAATTTAAAAATAATAGTAAAGCAAGAAAAGAAAGGGGCAAAGATAAATAACTAATTAACCAAAAAATTTCTGTATTTAATGAAGTAATAATTAAACCATTAGG
>JBMFOQ010000021.1:0-4423 GCA_049969555.1 Minisyncoccia bacterium | reverse complement strand
ATTTGGCATTTTATTTTGTTTTTTGTTATTTTGGCAACTACTTTTGATTTTAAAGAATTTGAAGATTTATTAAAAATTCAAATTTTTATTAGTTTAATTTATTCTTTTTTGGCAATTTTTAATTATTTTGGTTTAGGAACCATTAATCCTCTAACTACTTCTTATCGCTTAGCGGGTTTTACTGGCAATCCTTCTTATTTTGCTACTTATACTTTATTTAATGCTTTTTTTGCTTTGTATTTTTATTTTCAAAAATATCAAACAGAGAAAAAAGTTTTTAATTGGTGGTTAGCCATTTTTGCGTTTTTCTCGTTGTTAATGTTTATAACTGGTTGTCGGGGAACAATGATTGGCTATGGCTTAACGATGTTAGTGATTGGTTTAATTATTATCTTTAGAAAAGATAAAGAATTACTGCCCTTAAAGAAGATATTTTCTTTGATATTAATTAGTGGTTTAATTTTTCTTGTTTTGGTTTTCTCTTTGAAAAACAGTAGTTTTATTAAAAAATTTTTTGCTTTAGAGAGATTAACCTCGATTTCTTTAAAAGATCCAACCGCTGTTTCGCGAATTTATTCTGCAAAAACAGCATTTAAAGGTTTTTTAGAAAAACCTCTTTTTGGTTGGGGACCAGAGAATTATCAGGCGAGTTATATTAAATATTTTAATCCGAATGTTATTAAATACCTGCCTTATGATGCCTATTTTGATAGAGCGCATAATAAACCACTGGAAGTTTTAGCTACCACGGGTATTTTTGGTTTTATTTCTTATCTTTCTATTTTTTTTGTTGCTTTTTACATTCTTTATCAAAAACAAAAAAATACCCCAAATTGGTTTTTGCTAAATTTAACTCTTTTTGGCGCGCTTATTAGTTATTTTGTTCAAAATATTTTTATTTTTGATTTTCATGAGAGTTATTTAATGTTTTTCTTGCTTTTGGCTTTTGTGAATCCTTTAGTTGAGTTTAAAGTTAAACCAAACGAGATTGAAGATAATAGCCAAAATAAAAGAAAATTAAATGATTATACAAAAGATTTGTGGAAAATTTTTCTAATTGTTGGGAGTTTTTGTTTAGTGCTTTATAGTTATGTTTTTTTTGTAATTAAACCGTATTATGTAAGTTTAAATATTATTAAAGGAATGAAAGAACTTAATCAAAATCATCCAGAAACAGCTTATGTAATATTAAAAAACATACTTAAAAACCCAACCTTTTTAAAAGAAGATATAATTATTGGCTATAATAGAATTATTGACTCATTAGGCAAAGGAATTACTAATAAAGAAAAACTTTTGGAAATGATAGAAATGTTAATTAAAGAAACGGATAAAATTATTGAAAAACATCCAGAAAGATATTTTCTTATTTTAAGTAAAGCTTCCTTTGAACAGATTGCTTTTGAATTAGGAGATATTTCAAAATATGAACAAGCAAAAAAGACATTTGAAAAAGCTATTTTAATTGCTCCTTATTTTCCTCAGCCAAGATTGCATTATGCAAAACTCCTTTTATTAAATAAAGAAACACAAGAAGCCCAAAAACAAATAGAAGAAGTTTTAAAATTAAATCCAGAATTAGCTGAAGCAAATTATTTTTATTACCAGATACTAAAAGCAAAAGGAGAAGAAAAAAAAGCGATTGATTATTTAGATAAAGCTTTAGAAAATGGTTTAAAAATAGTAAATAAAGAATTAATACTTCTCACAGTAAAAGAATTGGTAAAAGTAAAAAGATATGATTTAATAGAAAAACTTTATTTACAGGGTTTAACATTGGATCCAAAAGATTTAAGTTTGTATATTTCCTTAGCAGCAACTTATGGTAAAATGCATAATAAGGAAAAAGCGATCGAATATGCAAAAAAAGTAATTGAATTAAATCCAAATTTTAAAGAAGCAGTTGAAAGTTTCATTAAAATTATTGAAAATGAAGAATGGGATAAAATACCAGACTAATAATTAATAAAAAATTAAATTTTTGAGATATTGAAAAATACGTCTTATGAAACAGGTTTTATTTAAACAAGGAAAAGTGGTAGTCGAAGAAGTTCCCTCGCCAAAAATTAATGATAATTCGGTTTTGGTGGAAAATTATTATTCTTTAATTTCTTCGGGAACTGATTTAACTTCATTATCTTTTTCTAAAGCGCCCTTGCCTTTGAAAGTTTTAAGATATCCAACAAAACTATCTAAAGGATTAAGATTGGTTAAAGAGCATGGTCTTTTCCAGGCTTATAAAATTGCCAAAGGCTTTTTAGAATCAGGGGTTGCACCTGGTTATAGTTCTTGCGGAAAAGTAATAAAGGTTGGAAAAAACATAAAAGATATTAAAGAAGGAGAAATTGTTGCTTGTGCTGGTGCCGGTTTTGCTTCTCATGCTGAATATGTTGTTGTTCCGAGAAATTTGGTAGCCAAAGTTCCAGAAGAAGTCAGTTTTAAAGAGGCAACCTCAACAACTTTAGGCGCCATTGCTTTAAACGGGGTAAGACAAGCTGATTTAAAAATCGGAGAAAGTGCCGTAATTTTAGGTTTAGGATTAATTGGTCAATTAACAGCCCAAATTCTTTTAGCCAATGGAATAAAAGTTATTGGTATAGAACCGTCAAAACAAAGACAAGAAATGGCGAAAAAGTTAGGGGTAAAATATGTTTTGGAAATTAAAAAAAATTTAAAAGAAGAAGTTTTGGGTTTAACTAATTTTTATGGTGCTGATGCAACAATTATTACTGCTTCTAATCCTCAGGATAATTCAATTATTAATTTAGCCTTAGAGTTAACCAGAAAAAAAGGAAAGGTAATTGTTTTGGGCGATATTGGTTTAAAAATCGAAAGACTTAATTGGTATGAAAAAGAAATTGATTTAAGAATAGTTTCTTCTTATGGACCAGGAAGAGGTGATGAAGAATACGAGAAAAAAGGGATTGATTATCCTTATGCTTATGTTCGTTGGACCGAGAATCGGAATATGCAGGCCTACCTCGAATTACTCAAAGAGAGAAAAATTGATTTTCTATCACTTATTGGCGGAGAATACCATATTAAAGAAGCTGATTTAGCCTATAAACTTTTAGCTTCAAATAAAAAACCATTGGCAGTTTTGATTTCTTATTTTGCTACCCCAAAAGAGGAGAAAAAACCAAATACTTCAATTGAAGTTGCTCCACCAAAAAAAATTGAAGGGAAAATAAAAGTGGGAGTAGTTGGCGTTGGCGCTTTTTTTCAGACAGTTCATCTTCCCAATCTTTTAAGATTAAGAAATTTTTATCATCTAAAAACTATTTGCACCCACAACGCGGTTCAGGCAAAATATTTTGCTAAAAGAACCGGGGCCAATTTGGCAACTACTAATTATGAAGATGTTTTAGAGGATAAAGAAATTGATTTAGTGATTATCACTACCAGACACAACGCTCATGCAAAAATGGTCATTGAGGCTTTAGAACATAATAAAAATGTTTTTGTAGAAAAACCTTTGTGTTTAACTTTTGAGGAATTAGAAGAAATAAATAAAATAATCAAAAGAGCAAAAACCACTCTTGGTCCAGTTTTAACTGTTGGTTTTAACAGACGTTTTTCACCTTTTATCTCAAAAATTAAAGAGATTGTTCAAGAAAGAAGGAACCCTTTAATGATTAATTATCTGGTAAATGATTTGTATCTTCCGCCAAGTCATTGGACCAATACTTCTGAAGGCGGGGGAAGAATTTTAGGCAATGCCTGTCATATGTTTAATCTTTTCTTATACCTTATTAATAGCGAGGTAACAGATGTTTCTGCCTTTTCAATCAAACCTTCAGATAGTTTTTATTTAAAAACCGATAATTTTTCTGCCAGTTTAAGATTTAAAGACGGTTCTTTGGCAAATTTGTTTTATACTACCGAGGGTTCGGAAAAAGCGCCAAAAGAAAAAATAACCGTTTATTGCGAGGGAATAATTTTAGAGCTTATTAATTTTAAAAATCTTATTGGATATGGAATTAAAGCGAAGATGAGTTCATTTAAAATTCAAAAAGGACATTTTGAGGAATTAAAAGAATTAGCCAAATCTCTTTATCAAAGAAAATGGTTGATTCCTTGGGAAGAAATTTATGAAACAACAAAAGTTAGTTTGGAAGTTGATAAACAAGTAAGAGAAAAAGGCTAAATTTTTTCTTGACAAAGATTTTTAAGGCGATTATAATTTTTAATTGTTGTTTTTTTAAATTTTAATAAATAACTATTATAAAATTATGAATAATAATTATCTTTTATTATTTTCTGCGCCTTTGGTTGGATTTTTTACAAGTTTAATAATTTATTTTTATTTAAAAAGACAACCAGCAGGCGATGAAAAAATGAAAGAAATTTCTTCAGCCATTCAAACTGGCGCAAAAGCCTTTTTAAATGAAGTTTATAAAATTCTTTTTGTTTTTGTTTTGGT
>JBMFOQ010000020.1:0-5340 GCA_049969555.1 Minisyncoccia bacterium | reverse complement strand
CTACAGAGCTAAATGAGAAGGAACTATTTTTTAAACTAAAAAAACTTTTAGTTTCAGAACCCCTTCCTCTCAAATCTTTTCCCTATAAAACCCCCTTAATTTTTGAAGAATTTATAAAAAAAAATTTTTCTTTAGAAACTTCTAAAATTTCTTCAATTTCTGAGTTTTTAGAAAAAGAAAAAAGATATTGGCAGGATTTTGTAAAAACCCTAATGTTACAAAGAGAATCTTTTTATGGGAAAATAGCAGAGCTTGAAACAAAAACTAAAAATTTAGAGACAGAGAGGGATAGATTAAAGGTAGAAAGAGATGAGTTTTCTTTTAAATTGAGTGAAATCTATAGCAGTAATTTTTGGAAATTAGCTCAAAAATATTATTATTTAAGGGATCATACTTTTTTAAAGCACCTATATCCCTATTATAAACCTCTTTTAGATAAAATTTTTAAGAAAAAAAGTAAGAATTTGCAAATTGTCTTTAAAGAGGAATTAAACAAAAAAGAGATAATTGAAAATTTTTTAAAAGATGCTCAAAAAATCCTAATTATAATTTCTTCTACTCCTTTTAATCCTTTATACAATCAAAGGCCTTTAAATATCTCTAAAGAATTTGTCAAAAATGGTTATTCTGTGTTATTTGTGACTTGGCAGTGGTCAAGGGAAGATGTGGTTGCTTCAAGCTATGAAGAAATTTGTAAAGGAATTATGCCTCTTCCCCTTTATGATTTTCTGGACCTTTACAACATTTTTCATTTCCCTGCCAAAGAAAAAATTTATTATTTATCCTTTCCTGTAAAAGAATTTCTTTCAACAATAAGAATTCTAAGAGCCAGAGGTTTTAAAATCCTTTATGACATTATGGATGATTGGGAAGGTTTTTATGAAGTAAACCAAGCACCTTGGTATGATAAGACAGTTGAAGAGGCAATCCTTCTTGAGGCTGATTACATTATAGCAATAAATTTATATCTTTTAGAAAAATTTTCTCATTTAAGAAAGGACATTGTTCTTGTTGGAAACGCTTATAATTCTGAAATTCTTGGCATTGACGCCAAATTCATAGGAGGAAGTAGAGTAAGAGAAAAATTTAAAGCTGGTTATTATGGATGGCTTGATGAAGGTCGTTTTGATTGGGAATATATTTTTGAAATAGCTCGGTCTTATCCTGAAATTGATATAGAGCTTATTGGATACGGACTTTCAGAATCTATTCAGAGGAAAATAGAAAAATATTCTAATATAAAATATCTTGGGAAAATTTATCCTTCAGAACTTAAAAATTATGTAGCTACTTGGAATGTGGCTATGATTCCTTTTCGAGAAAAAGCCATTTCAAAGGGTTCAGATCCCTTAAAGGTTTATGAATACATTAATTTTGGAATACCTGTTGCTGTAAAGGGAATAGAAGCTATAAAGGATTATCCTCTTGTGTTTTACTTAAATTCTAAGAAGGATTTTAAAGTTTTAATTGAAAAATTTGACACAAGAGAAAAAATTATCGCTTTTAGAGAAACTCAAAGAGAAAGAATAGAAAAATTTTTAAGTGAAAGCACTTGGGAAGCAAGGGTTAAAAGAATTCTTGAAGTTATTAAGGAGGAAACTTTTTGGACTTAAAATTTTTATACATTTATAAATGGTGTACCTTTGGTGGAGTTGAGAGAGTTTTAATAAATAGAGCTTTAGCTTTTAGAAAGTTTGGTTTTCCTGTTAAAGCTGATGTTTTCTTTTTTTATGGAGGAATAATTCAAGAATTAAAGAATTTTCTAAATAAATTTAATCTTTCAGAATATTTAAAAGTGGTTGAAAAACCTGATTTTAAAAAATACGACTTTATAGTTTCTATAGATACTATTGAGGCTTTCGAAATCCAGGAGCTAAAAAGTTTGATTTTAGAGTATCATACACCTTATGAAGATCATGCAAGTTATTTATTTAAAGTTCCTGCTGAAAAAGTAAAAGCTGTAATTGTTCCAAGCCAATATTTTAAAGAAGTTTTAAGACAAAAAAGACCAGATCTTTACTCAAAGAGTTTTGTAGTAAGAAATTTTGTTATTGATGATGGTTTCGAGGAAAAAGACTTTTACCTTCCTAATTGGTCCTTAGTTCCTTTGGTTTGGATTGGTAGAACCGATAGTGTAAAAAATCCGCATTTTATTGTAGATAGTATCAGAGTTTTTAGTGAAAAATACGGCGATAAGGTCTTCTTCTGTGTAGTAGGATCTTCTCAGGAGGAAGAAATTTTTTTAAAAAAAGTTGAATCTCTAAGAGGTAGAGTAATTTACTATCCAAATATAAAGTTTGAGAGAGTAAAAAGCTTTTTAAAGGCTATATCTAAAAGAAAAGGTATTTTTGTATCTGCTTCTAAAGGGGAATCTTTTGGGATGGCTGTTGCTGAAGCTATATATTTTGGTTTACCCGTCCTGATAAGTGATATTCCGCCACATAAAGAACTTGTAAAAAATAAAAAAGTTTTTCTTTTTAAACTTTCAGATATCAATGATTTTTGCCAAAAACTTAATTATATACTTGAAAATTACGACATACTTAAAAAAGAAATTATGGATTTAAAAGAAAATTTAGAAGCCAAAAATTTCATAAAAGACTGGCAAAACTTCTTGAATACGAATAGATAATTGGTAATTGGAAAAAATCTTACGGCAATTTAACTTTATCATTTATTTTGACAATGTTTTGATAAATTTTTTGAGCCTGATATTGCCAAGTATAAGTGTATAAAACTTCTTCATCTTCTGGGTTTAAAAATAGAGAAAGTTGATTATTAGAGTATAATTCATAAAACTCCGTAAGAGTTTTTAAAATTTCTTCCTTTTTATTTGAAACTATCTTTCCTATTTTAAGTTTTTCTATAGTTTCACGAATTTCTTGATTATCATCATAAATGATAGCTAAAATAGGTTTTTTGCTTCCTAAATATTCAAGAAGTTTACCGGGAATTTGATCAGAAAGATTATTTCCGAGAAATATCAATAAATCAGCTTTTCTTTCCCAATTAAGAACTTCGCTGTGTTCCAGAACTCCCAAGTAAAAAATTTTGTTCCGGAATTCTTTATCTTTTGGCAAGAAGGTTTCAACTCTTCCAGCTAAATAAAATCTATAATCGTAAGGGAATTCCTTTAGAGCTTTAAATAGTTCTTCAGGGTTTCTAAATTTTTTATAAAAACTTCCTGCATAGAAAAGAGTAAAAACCTCGTTTGGTGAATAAGAATTTTTGTTTTCCCTATAAAAATTCCAATCAAAACCTTGTGAAATAATTAAAATTTTATTTTCTGGTATTTGGTAATCTTGAGAATATTTTTTTTTAACCATAGAGTTAGTTACTAAAATAAGATTTGTTTTATTTAGGACTTTTTTTTCCAATCTTTTTAGGAAATATTTCCAAGTAAAGGGATAGTAAGGGGCAGTAAAAGGATCAGCAAGATCTGCTACCCAAAAAAGATGAGGGTGTTTCTTTTTTAAAAAAAGCCCTATTAAAGAATCTACCATAGGTTCATGAGAAGTTATGAGAATTTGATAGGATTTAAGATCAAGATTTTTAAGAAATTTTAAAGCAAAAAAGAGCCATTCATTTCTAATATCTCCCAATAAGAGATATTCAAAGAAATTTCTGAAGATACGATAACCCTTTTTTAAAAGTTTAAAACCTTTTGAAGTTCTGAGATGGGCTAGTTGTGGAGATTTATTTGGATTTTTCGTTTTTATTTTGTATTTAATGTTATAGAGGATTTTTTCCACAGGTCCCGGTGAGATTCGAAAAATATTAATGTTTGCAGGTAAATTTAAATCTGTGATAGATGGAAGCTTGATCGTTAATATATCAATGTCTAATCCAAGTTTGGCTAATTCTCTTGAAAGGTAATACCATCTTATAGATTGAGCTTCCCATAAAGGGGGAAAAAGATAACTGATTAAAAGAGCCTTCATAAACTGAAAAATTTTTTGATAACTTTCAGAATACGTTTACTTGCTTTACCATCACCATAAGGAGAATAACCTTTAGCCATTTTTTGATATTTCTCAGGATTATATAAAAGGTTTTCAACCTCAGAAATTATTTTTTCTGGTGTTCTACCTATCAATTTTCCCAAACCATGTTCTATAACTTCAGGTCTTTCAGTGGTATCTCTTACTACCAAGACAGGTTTACCTAAAGCTGGAGCTTCTTCTTGAATGCCTCCAGAGTCTGTTAACACTATCCAGGATTTTTTTAAAAGATTTATAAAGGTTAAATAATCAAGAGGTGGAAGTAGAAGAATATTAGGAATGTTCCCAAGCATTTTATAAGCAGGATTTTTTACATTGGGATTTGGATGAACAGGATAAATTATAAGAAACTCTTTTGAATGTTTTTTTGCAAGAATTTTCAAGGCAGAAAATATTTTGAAAAGAGGTTCATGAAAACTTTCTCTCCTATGCAGTGTTACCAATATAACTTTTTTGTTTTGTTGTAAAAGATTAAAGAGACCATCTGGTTTATAGGTTTGTTTAGCTATGTATAATAATGCATCAATGACAGTATTTCCTGTAACAAAAATTGTGTTTTCAGGAATTCCCTCTTTGATGAGATTTAATTTGGCTCTTTCTGTGGGAGCAAAATTTAAGCTTGCAAGTCTATCTGCAATGATACGATTAAATTCCTCTGGGTAAGGATTATAGATATCATAACTTCTAAGGCCAGCTTCTACATGCCCAAAAGGTATTTTTTCATAAAAACAAGTTAAAGCAGTTGTCATAACTGTAGTAGTGTCTCCTTGAGCTAAAACCAGATCAGGTTTTAATTGTTTAAAGGCTTTTGTTAACTTTTTTAGAAGTGAAGAAGTAAGTTCACCAAGTTTTTGATTTTTTTTCATGATATTTAAATCTAAATCCGGTTGAATATTAAAAATTTTTAAGGTTTGTTCTAAAAGTTCTTTATGCTGCGAAGTATTTAAAACAACTACTTCTAAATTAGCACAAGATTTTAAACTCAAAATCACAGGTGCCATTTTAATAGCTTCTGGTCTTGTTCCTATAACACACAGGACCCTTGGTTTTTTATTGAATGATTTGAATGAGCACATTTAAGGTTTAAAATACTATGAATTTTAAAAAATGCAATATATTGCCATTCCCTGTAAATCTATAAATTGCTCCTCAAGGGTCCTATTAAATCTCTCTACATAGTCATCCCCCCTTAGGATTCCTTAGGATAATTCTTCAAATCACTCTCAAACTCACCTAAAAATTCACTACCATTATCAGTCTCTACCCCCTTTATTTCAAAAGGTGCTACCTCTATAAACTTCTCCATAAAATCTCTTGCGTTTCTACTCGACAAATTACT
>JBMFOQ010000019.1:0-8853 GCA_049969555.1 Minisyncoccia bacterium | reverse complement strand
GTCAAACTTTTTCAGGTTTTTCCAGACTTTAATAAAAACTGCTTGAGTAACACCTTCTGCTTCTTGGCTATTTCCAACAAATCGAAAAGCAAAGCTGTAAGTAGGCTTTTAATATCGTTTAATTAAAATCTCCAACGCCTCTTTATCGCCTTTTAAATAATCGCCAACTAATTGTTCGTCAGAAAAAATTTTCATAAAGAAGCAGGGGTTGCCGTAAGTTTAGCATACTACAAATAAAGTAAAATTGGAAAAGTATACATTTCCTTGCGGTTTCGTAATAAAATATCTTAGTTTCTTAATTCGCAAAACCCCCATTTTTTTGAATATAAAACAAGAATGAGGGAGCGAGCCCTTTTGGCTCGCTCCCCATCAACAAAGAGAGTCCGCCACTAAACTAAAAGTGCGCGTGGAAGGAGTCGAACCTTCTACCTCCTCTTTATCAGAGAGGCGTTCTACCGATGAACTACACGCGCAAAAGTTTGTTTTTATTGACTAACATCTTTAAAAATTTCCTTTGCTTTATCAATTTTTAAATAATTAGTTTCTTTTTCCGGAGTAATCGGCTTTACTAATAAATTAATATTTTTAATCAAAAAAGTCAATGCAAAAAATGAAAAAACTACCAAAATAATTAAAGAAATAACGACTATTGAAACAAGAAAAAGGTTATAGCGCGTTGTTTTTTTATCAAAATTTTTATTCATATTATCTTTATATTATCTTAAATAAATCCTTCCTACAATTTTCACCTCGTAAGAAGCAGGGATTAATCGGCTAACAGTTTGATTTCCTCTTTTCACTTTGGTGATTGTTGGAGAAGTTGTTTGATTAATTTCAATTTTTTCCAATCTTAAACTAAAAAATAATTTATTTACCTCTTTAAACCATTCTATTATGTTATCAAAGCGGCCGCTTAAATTTAAAGTAAAATTATAACTTTTGGCTTCAGTCTCTGTTTCTTTATTTAAAGAGCCAAAATGAAAATTAAAATCCAAATTATATTTTTCCGATAATAATTTTAATTGACTCTCGAGGTTAACAGTTTCTGTTTCAGTGGGCAAACTTTGTTTTAATTTTAAAAGGTAGGGATCAGCTTCTTTTATTTCTTTTTCTAAAAATTGAATTCTTTCAATAATCAGTTGCCTATTTTTTAATTCTGTTTTATATTCCTCCACTCTTTTATTAATTTTTTCTATATCTCTTCTAAAATAAAAGAAAAATAAAATTAAGCCGATAATTACAATTATGAAAAGGCTCACTAAAGACAAAATTCTTCTTTGAAATAAATTAAGCTTCTTTTTCGCCATTTTCTTTAATATTTATTATAGCAGACTATCCTTTTCTTGCCAAATATTAAATTTTTTTTAATAATTAAAGTAATGGACCCCACCGACGAAAAAATTTATCTTAATGGTTTAAATATCCTTTATCAAAGCTCATATGCTAAAATTTTTCCTTTATTTAAAGAATATTTAAACAAAAATCAAATTCCTTCTTTTAAAAATATCTGGGAAAATTTGGATAAAGAAATCAGAGAAAAAATAGATTTGGAAAAAGAGTGGCGAAAATTAGAAAA
The DNA here is from genome assembly GCA_049969555.1 of Minisyncoccia bacterium. GTDB lineage: Bacteria > Patescibacteriota > Minisyncoccia > UBA6257 > UBA6257 > DAOOKJ01. The sequence continues at coordinate 7,277 of JBMFOQ010000019.1, read as the reverse complement.
AGAAAAGATTGAGCTTATTACTTTTAAAAACAATTTATATCCTCCCTTGTTAAAACAAATTCCCTACCCGCCTTTGGGTCTTTATCTTAAAGGAACTTTAACAAACAATTCTTATCCTTTGGCAGTTGTTGGCACGAGAAAACCAACAATTTACGGAAAAATGGTTGTCTCTAAAATTATTCAGGGGTTATGTTATTATGGAATTACAATTATCAGCGGTTTGGCTTATGGAATTGATACTTTGGTTCATAAAGCTGTTTTAGAAAATAAAGGAAAAACAATTGCGGTTTTGGCTTCTGGTTTTAATAATATCACTCCTGTTACTAATAAAAATCTCGCTCTTAAAATTATTGAGAAGGGTGCTTTAGTCAGTGAATACCATCCTCAATCTCCTTCTTTAAAATATAACTTTCCTTGGCGAAATAGAATTATTAGCGGTTTAGCTTTAGGAACTTTAGTAATTGAAGCCAAAGAGAAAAGCGGAGCGTTGATTACCGCCAATTTTGCTTTTAAGCAAAAGAGAAAAGTTTTTGCTATTCCCGGTTCAATTTTTAGTCAAACTTCTTTAGGCACTAATAATTTAATAAAAAAAGGGGCAAAATTAGTAAATAAAGCAGAAGAGATTGTTGAAGAAATATGCCCTCAATTATTAAAAACTGAAAAAGAATTTAAACTCAAAAATTTAAATCTCAATGAAAAAGAAAATCTGATTTTAAAAATTTTAAAAGAAGACGAACTAATTTCCCTTGACAAAATTTTAGAAATGACTAATCTTAAAGCAAATGAGGCGATGATTGTTTTAACTGAATTAGAGTTAAAAGGGCTAATTAACGAAGTCAAAAGCGGTTATTATCTAAAAGAAACAAACCATTAAAAATTTTCAATTTTTAATTTTTAATTTTTTAATTTTTAATTTAAATTTGTAATTTTTAAAATATTTCAAAATGAATTTAGTAATTGTTGAATCTCCAACCAAAGCAAAAACTATTTCTACCTTTTTAAAGGAGAATTTTAAAGTTGTCTCTTCCAAAGGACATATTCGAGATTTACCAAAATCAAAATTGGGCATTGATATTGAGAAAAACTTTACTCCCCATTATATAATTCCCCTCAAAGCCAAAAAAACCGTTAACCTATTAAAAAAAGAAGCCAAGGAGGCAGAAAAAATTATTTTGGCAACTGATGAGGATAGAGAAGGAGAGGCAATTGCCTGGCATCTAGTTGAAGCTCTTTCTTTAAAAGATAAGCCTTATGAAAGGATAGTTTTTCATGAAATCACTAAACCGGCAATTGAAGAAGCATTAAAAAATCCCCGAAAAATAGATTTGAATTTAGTTAATGCGCAACAATCCCGAAGAATTTTAGATAGATTAGTAGGCTATGAATTATCACCTTTTTTGTGGAAAAAACTTTTCCGAGGTTTATCTGCTGGGAGAGTTCAATCACCTGCTTTAAGATTAATTGTTGAAAGAGAAAAAGAAAGATTAGCTTTTAAACCTGAGGAATATTACACCATCGAAGCGCTGTTTTATAAAGATGACAAAAACAAAGCATTTAAAGCTTTGCTTTATAAAATTAACAATAAAGTTTTATCAAAAACAGAAATTAATTCTAAACAGCAAGCAGAAAAAATAAAAGAATCAATTGACAAAAATAAGGGCGTGATAATTGACCTTAAAAAAGAAAAATTGATTCGCTCCCCTTTGTCTCCGTTTATTACCTCAAGCTTACAACAAACCGCCTTTCAAATCTTTCGCTATCCTGCCAAAAAAACAATGCAAATTGCCCAAGCATTGTATGAAGGAAAAACAATCGGCAAAGACCGCGTGGGTTTAATAACCTATATGAGAACTGATTCTTATAATATCTCGGATTTGGCTCTTAAAAAATGCCATGACTTTATCCGCCAAAATTTTGACAAAAAATATGTAATTAATAACTACCGCCTTTTTAAATTTCGTTCAAGATTAGCCCAAGAAGCCCATGAGGCAATTAGGCCAACTGACCCTTTTCTTACTCCAGAAAAAGTCAAACCTTATTTAAGTAAGGAAGAATTTAATCTTTATAATTTAATCTGGCAAAGATTTGTTGCTTCTCAAATGTCTCAAGCAGAAATGGAAAAAACCGAAATTTTAATAGAGGTGGAGGGAAAAGATAAAAATAAATATCTTTTTAAAAGTTCTTTTTTGTCTTTAATTTTTGATGGTTTTTTTAAGGTTTATCCTTACAACAAACCCCAAGAAATTGTCTTTGAGCTCCCTAATTTAACTTTAAAGGATATTCTTTCTTTAAAAGAGATAAATCTTAAACAACATTTCACTCAGCCGCCACCGCGTTATAACGATGCCTCGCTGATAAAAACTTTAGAAAACTATGGAATTGGCCGACCTTCAACTTATGCACCAATTATTAATGTTTTGTTTGAAAGAGGGTATATCAAACGTGATGAAAACAAGGCTTTGATGCCAACAGAAGTTGGTATTTTGGTGGCTGATTTATTAATCAAGCATTTTCCTCAAATAGTTGATTATAATTTTACTTCTCTTTTAGAAGAAAGCCTTGATAAAATAGCGTTGGCTCAACTTAACTGGCAAGAAGTAATTAAAAACTTTTATTATCCTTTCAAAGAACATTTAGATAAAAAATATGAAGAGGTCTCAAAAGAAGATTTAATGCCAAAAGAAAAAATTGAAGAAAAGTGTCCTTTATGCGGCAATGATTTAATTATCAAATATGGAAAATATGGAAAATTTATTGCTTGTTCTAATTGGCCGACTTGCAAATATACCAAATCATTAAATAATAATAGCGAAGAAACAGATATTACTTGCCCAATTTGCAAAGAAGGAAAAGTGGTAATAAAACGCAATAAAAAAGGCAAATTATTTTATGCCTGCTCCCGCTATCCTGATTGCAAATTTGTTTTTTCTTATAAACCTTTAAATTCAAATTGTCCGGAATGCGGAAGTTATTTAATAGAAACAAAAACAAAAATAAAGTGCTCAAACAAAAAATGTTTATATGAACGAGTTAAAGACAAAAATTAAAAAACAGATTGTTGATAATTTAGAAAATTCTTTTGGTAAATTAAAGGCAGAAGAAAAAGAACTTTTAGACAAGGCTTTTGAATGGATTGAAATTTATCACCAAAACCAAAAAAGGCTTTCTAATGAGCCTTTCATTAATCATCCTTTAAGAACTGCTTTAACAGTTTCTTTAATGAAACTTGATTTGAAAAGTATTATTGCTGCCTTGCTTCACGATGTAGTTGAGGATGCGGGAGTTCCTTTAGAAGAAATTAAAAAACAATTCGGCGAAGAAGTCGCTTTTTTGGTCCAGGGAGTAACTAAAATTAGCGCCATGAAATACAAGGGAGATTTTTCTGATGAAGAGGCAGAAAGTTTTCGCAATATGGTTTTGGCTATGAGCCGAGACTTAAGAGTCATTCTTATAAAACTATCCGACCGCCTTGATAATTTAAAAACCCTCTGGGCTTTAGACAAAGAAAAACAAAAACTCAAAGCCTTGCAAACGCTTGATATTTTTGCGCCCCTGGCTTATCGATTAGGCCTTTCAAAAGTCGGCGCCCAATTAGAAGATTTATCTTTTCCTTATGCCTACCCTGAAGAATACAAATTAACTAAAACTTTATGTGGTAAAAGACAGAAAGAATTAGAAAAATACCTTAAAAAACTCGTGCCAGAGATAGAAAATGAACTGAAAAAAAATAATTTAAAACCTTTAGAAATCAAATACCGGGCAAAACATCTTTATAGTATTTGGCGGAAACTAAAAAAAGAAGATATGGATATCAACCGCGTTTATGATTTGGTGGCAGTAAGAATTATTTTTCAAACAATTGAAGAATGCTATTCGGCTTTAGGAATTATTCATCAATATTTTAAACCAGTGCCAAATCGCTTCAAAGACTATATTGCTTTGCCAAAACCAAATGGTTATCGTTCCCTTCATACTACGGTTTTTACCAAAGAAGGAAGATATTTAGAAATCCAAATTAGAACATTGGAAATGGAAGAAGAAGCGGAATGGGGCATTGCTGCTTATTGGTTTTATCAAACTTTAAAAGATTCAAAAATATACAAAAAAAGAAAAGAATTTAAAATACCAAAACACCTTTTATGGTTAAACCAATTAAGGAATTGGCAGAGTTCTTTTTCTTCTTCAAAAGATTTTTTAGAGGCTTTTAAAATTGATTTTTTAAAAGATAGGATATTTGTTTTAACCCCTCAAGGAGATATTGTTGATTTACCAGAAGGAGCAACGCCAATTGATTTTGCTTATCAAATTCATACGGAAATTGGTAACCACACTGTAAGTGCTAAAGTCAATGATAAAATTGTTCCTTTAGATTATAAACTGAAATCAGGAGAGGTAGTAGAAATTATTACTCAGAAACAAAAACTCCCTTCCCCTTCTTGGTTGGAGTTTGTCAAAATGGCTGATACTAAAAAGAAAATTCAGCAAGCCTTAAAAGCAAAGAAAATTTTACCTCTTTTTCCAAAAAAGAATTTTAACTGCCGTTTAGAAATAATCGCCCAAGATAAAATTGGACTACTGGATTTAATATCAAAAATAATTGCGAAACAGGATATTAATATTTTAGAACACGGAGGAAAAACTTTAAAAAACAAAGCGTATTTAAGTTTTAAATTAAAAATAAAATACTTTTCTCATTTAGAAAGTTTGCTCAAAAATCTTAAACAACTTAAAGAAATTAAAGAAGTTAAAGTAGATTATCGTTAGTTATTTATATTTTCTTCTGGTTCTTTTGCGCTTTCTTCTTTTTTGTTTAAAAGTTTGTTTATAATTCTATAAAAATCATTTTCAGAAAAAAACATCACTTCAATTGCCCCTTTATCGCCGGCTTTTTTAATTTTTACAGGCATCCCAAAATAATTTTCTAATTTTTCTTTTAATTCCAGAGTTTCTGGCTCTAAATTATTTTCTTTTAAACGATTTTTCAAAGATCTTTTACTTTCTAAAGATGAGTTTAAGTAATGCTGGGCTAATTCCATTGCTTCTCTGCCAGAAAGATTTTTGGCTAAAATTTCTTTTAAAAATAATCTTCTTTTTTCAGGGTTGGAAAACAAAAGAATTGCCCGCGCATGGCCTTCGTTAATTTTTCCCTCTTCTAAATATTTTTGCGCCTCAAAAGGCAATTGCAATAACCTCAAAGTATTAGCAACAACTTCTCTACTTTTGCCTAATTTTAAAGCCAAAGCCTGTTGAGTCAAACCATAATCAATAATTAATTTTTGAAAAGCACGCGCTTTATGCATGATATTTAAATCCTCTCTTTGGATATTTTCGATAAGCGCTATTTCCAAATGATTTTCTTCGGGAATTGATTTTTTAATAATCACGGGCACGGTTGGTAAATTAAGCAATTTTGCCGCCCGCCACCTTCTTTCTCCGGCAATCAATTGGTATTCCACTTCAGTTCCAGAAAAAGTTTCTTTTTCAATTCTTGAAACAATTAAAGGTTCTAAAATCCCATATTCGCGAATAGATTCAGCCAGTTCTTTTATTGATTCTTCGGAAAATTCTTTGCGCGGTTGTAAAGGATTGGGTTTAATTTTATCTGTCTCAATATAGAAAATTTTTTCCTCTTTTTTGCTATCAGTAAAAAGAAATTTCTCTTCTTCAATTTTATTGTTTAATTCTTTTTTTTCTTTTTCTTTTTCTACTTTAAAATCTTTTTGAAAATCATTTGTTAAAGTCTCTAAAGAAGAATGATTTTTTTCTTCGTTGTTTTTAAAATTTTCTGTTTTTAAATCTGAAGGATAATTGGTAATTGAATCATTAACCTTGCCTTCAATTTTTTCTTCTAATCCAAAAGAAGAAGGCGTTGCTTTCTTTTTTGGGATTAAAGCATTAACTCCTTGACCTACATCAAAGCCATCAATCATATTTTTAAAAGTTAATTTATATAATTTAATTTAAAAACTTCTTTTTTCTAAAAGAGAAATTAATTCTTGGGTAAAATTTTTATAGGCTTTAGCACCATTTGAATTTGAATTATATAAAAGAATAGGTTTTCCAAAAGCCGGCGCTTGAGCCAAATCGATATTTCGAGGGATAATACTATTAAAAACATAACCGGGAAAATGACGAATAATATGTTTTACCACCAATCTATCAAGTTTATTTCTTTTATCATACATTGTCAAAACTGCGCCTAAAATTTTTAAATCTTTATCTAAATTTCTTCTAATTAAATCAATAGTGGAAACTAATTGAGCTAATCCTTCTAAAGCGTAAAATTCTGTTTGAATGGGAATTAAAACATACTCTGAGGCCACTAATCCATTAATTGTTAAAAGTCCCAAGGAAGGTGGTAAATCAATAATAATATATTGATAATAAGGCACAAGTAAAGCCAAAATTTCTTCCAATCTTCTTTCTTTGTTTTCAAAAGAAGATAATTCAACTTGTGCACCAATTAAATCGGGAGAAGCAGGCAAAATATCTAAACCAAAAACTTGACTATTTAAAAGAATTTCTTTTATTAATCCTTTTTTTATTAAAAGATGATAAATAGTTTTATTTAAATTTTTATAATTAATACCTAATCCAGAAGTTGCGTTTGCTTGCGGGTCAAAATCAACCACAAGAGTCTTTCTTCCAAAATAAGCCAAATAAGAAGATAAGTTAACAGCTGTTGTTGTTTTCCCTACTCCCCCTTTCTGATTACAAATCGCAATGATTTCTGCCATAAATCTAATAATGAATAACTTATTATTTCTAACTTAAAACTTAAAAATATTATACAATAAAACTTTTTGTATTTCCATTAATTTTTTATAAAATTATTTTCCTTTTTCTTGATTTAGTCTTAAAAGTTTATTATAGTTTATATATATTCTCATATTGCCCAGGTGCTGGAATTGGCAGACAGAGCAGACTCAAAATCTGCTGGTCCTTGTGACCGTGTGGGTTCAACTCCCACCCTGGGCACAAAGCATAAACACGTTTATTTTTTATCTCTTTAATAAAAAACTCGCCCTATTATGCGATAGGATACGCCGCTGAATAATAAGGCGAGTACCACCTTAGATACAGTTCATGTAAAAATTTGGAATTCGGAATTTGGAATACAATAATAAATTTTTAATTTTTTAAACAATTATACTCAATACTTCTTTTAAAATTTAGCTTTTAAAATTTTTGGTTATTTAATGTCTTTCAGATCTTTGTCCAAAAATTGAGGCGAGTGAATAAACGAATAATCAAAATCCAAAGGAATGGGAATTTTG
>JBMFOQ010000018.1:0-10618 GCA_049969555.1 Minisyncoccia bacterium | reverse complement strand
GAAATTTTCGGTAAAATGAGTTCGAACTTGGTTGTATAAGTACTCTATTTAAAAACTCTCCCTTTGGAGAGTTTTTAAATAGAGCGGGTGAGCGGAATCGAACCGCCGTCTCCTCCTTGGCAAGGAGGTATAATAACCACTATACGACACCCGCAATTTTTAAAATTTCTTTATTAAAATTTCTTTAAATATAAAATAGCATCTTTAAATTTATTAGTCAATTGTAAAAGTTGACTTTTATTTTAAAAACCCTTATTATTCTATTATTAAAGGCTTATGGATAAAGACCTGATTACAGAATTAAGGAAAAAGTTAGAAAAAGAAAGGGCTCTTTTAGAAAAAGAGCTTTTAAAATTTGCTGATAAAGACAAGAAAGTTAAAGGCGATTATGACACAAGGTTTCCTGATTTAGGAGTTCATTCTTCAGCGCCGGATGAAAGCGCCCAGGAGGTCAATGTCTACGAAAATCTTCTGGCTTTGGAATATGCCTTGGAATTAAGATTAAAAGATGTAACTGATGCGTTGGAAAAAATCCAAAAAAACGATAATAGTTTTGGGAAATGCGAAAAATGCGGCAAAGAAATCGAAATTGCTCGCTTAAAAATCAATCCTGCGGCTAGAACTTGCATTAGTTGCTCTGCTCAAAAAACTTAAATAATCAAATTAATTAAAAAAATAAAAACTTAAAAACAAAAAACAGCGGGGAAGGTATGTTAGCAAAACTATACTCAGCCGCTGTTTTTGGTTTAGAAACATTCAAAGTTGAAGTAGAAGTTGATGTTTCCGAAGGTCTTCATTCTTTTAATATTGTTGGCTTGCCAGATACCTCAGTTCTTGAAGCAAAACAAAGAGTTTCGGCGGCTATTAAAAATATTGGCGCCAAATCACCATTGAGAGCAAACAAAAAAATAACAATCAATTTAGCGCCAGCAGATTTAAAGAAATTTGGCTCTTACTATGATTTAGCAATTGCTTTGGGTTTTTTATTAGCCTCGAATCAAATTCCTTCATTTGAATGGCAAGATAAAATTTTTATTGGCGAACTTGATTTAGAAGGAAATTTAAGGCCGGTTAGCGGAGTATTATCAATTGCTTTATGGGCAGAAGAAAATAATTTTAATTATTTGATTCTTCCAAAAGATAATTTTTTGGAAGCAAAAAATGCTGTCAAGAATCTTAAAATAATAGGGCTAAATAATCTTCGGGAAGCAATTAGTTTTTTAGAAGGGAAATTAACAGAAGAAGAAATTCTTAATAATCAAATTAATCCTTCTCTTGAAAAAAATGAATTAGAAGAGTCAAATGATTTTAATCTAATTCATGGCCAAGAATTTGCCAAAAGAGCACTTCTTATCGCCGCCAGTGGCGGCCATAATCTTTTAATGATTGGGCCTCCAGGTTCAGGAAAAACTCTGTTAGCCAAAGCCTTTTTAAGCCTTTTGCCTCCTTTGTCTTTTGAAGAATCATTGGAAGTAACAAAAATCTATAGCATTAGCGGCCTTCTAAAATCTAATCAACCGCTCATTACTCAAAGACCTTTTCGCAATCCTCATCACTCTTCTTCTTTGGCTGCTTTAGTTGGCGGCGGCACTTGGCCAAAGCCCGGAGAAATAACTCTGGCTCACCGAGGAGTTTTGTTTTTAGACGAATTACCTGAATTTCGACGCGATGTTTTAGAAAGTTTGCGCCAGCCACTGGAAGAGGGAATAATCTGTGTTTCCCGGGCAAAAGGAAGACTAATTTTCCCGGCAAAATTTATTTTAATTGCCGCGATGAATCCTTGCCCTTGTGGCTATTTTGGCGACCCTTTAAAAGAATGTCTTTGTACACCCCAAGAAATAATTCGTTATCGTAAAAAAATTTCTGGTCCTTTATTAGATAGAATTGATTTAATCATTGAAGTACCGCGTCTAAAATTTGAAGAAATAAAAAATAAACCATCGGAAATGCGATTTTTAGAATTCAAACAAATGGTAAAAAATTGCCGGGAGATTCAAAAACAAAGATTTCAAAAAATCAATAGTTTACGCAAAGAAAATTTTGTTTTAACCAATGCTGAAATGAAAATTAAAGAAATAGAAACTTTCTGTGAAATAGATAAAGAAGGAGAAAAACTTTTAAAACAAGCAGTTGATAAATATGCTCTTTCTGTTCGCGCTTATCATCGGATATTAAAAATCAGCCGAACAATTGCTGATTTAGAGAATTCTTCAATTGTTAGATATCCTCATTTGGCCGAAGCCTTAAGATACAAAGTAGAGCTAAAAATTAGCGAATAGTTATCTTATCACAAAGGGGTTTTTTGCTCCGCGAACTTCAAAATGCAAATGGCAACCATTAGAATTACCCGTATTTCCCATTCTGCCAATTAATTGTCCTTGAGAGACTTTTTCTCCTTCTTGAACTAAAACCTCGCTTAAATGACCATAAACTGTCATTGTCCCATTATAGTGCTGAATTTTTATGAGGTTTCCATAGCCCAAATTATATTGGCCATTGCCTTTACTTTCAGTAACTATTCCTTCTGCCGCAGCATAAATTGGCGAACCACAAGAATTAATAATATCAACTGCATTATAATAATGAAGAATCCCTTTATTCCAACCGCCGCTTGTAGGATAAGCATAATAATTTTTGTATTCTGGCCAAGAACTGGTATCTTCAGTCATTGGTTTTAACCCGCCAGGGAGAGTGTTTGAATAATTAGCATTAGAAGATAAAACTCCATTGGGAATGATTATTTTCTGGTTAATTATTAAATCTTTTTTCTCATCTAAATTATTAAAGGCAATAATTGCCTCAGCATCCACTTTGTATTTTTTGGCAATCAAGGATAAAGTATCGCCTTTTTTAACCGTGTGTAAAACTCCGGAAACGGGCAAAACCACCAATTCCTGTCCGGCTTTAATGATTGAATTGGATTTTAAATTATTTGCCCAAATTAAAGTATTTAAACTAATACCAAAATTAGCCGCGATTTTTCCCAAACTATCGCCTTCTTTAACTAAATAAGTAATAACTCCGTGCCGAGAAGCAGTAGGAAGATAAAAACCAAAAGGCGAATTATTGGCGTATAAAACCGAACTTTCCACAAGGAAATAATAATTTTGCTCTTCTGAATTATTTTGTTTTAGTTGGTCCAAATCAATTTGCTCACCATCAACTGCCACTGATTCAAAAAAGGCATAGGCAATTTTCGAAGAAGAGTTTTTTAAAAAAGCCACTTGAGAAGTTTCTTTTATTCTTTCCTGATAGCCATTCTGTTTTAAAAAAATAACAGTTTTGTTTAAATAGTTGTCATTAACTATCCAAAAAATCGCAACAAAAATCACAAAAATTTCTCCCAAATAAGGAGGGAGGATTTTTTGTTTTTCCAAAGACCGACAACGAACCCTCAAAGACTTTCTCAAAAGAGAAAAAGACTTCTTCGCCTTTTTAAAAGAAAGAAAAAGGATTTCTTTAAACTTTAAGCCTTTATTTAATTGTATTTTAAAAGTATGAATAGTATACTTTAAGAAAAAAGAGCCTTTTAAGACTCTTTAAAATATTTTAGCAAATTATTATGGCAAGTCAAGGCATCAAACCAAAAAAGCAACTCGGTCAAGTCTTTCTCAAAAATAAAAGATTTATTGAAAAGATAATTTCGGCGCTAAAAATTCAACCAAAGGAAACAATTATTGAAATTGGGGCAGGAACAGGAATTTTAACTGAGGCCCTTTTAAAAACAAAAGCAAAAGTTATTGCCATTGAAAAAGACTCTTCTCTTTTTAATTTTTTAAAAGAAAGGTTTAAAGATAACCAAAATTTAGAAATTATTCATGAAGATATTAGAAATATATTCAATTCAAAATTAAAGATTCAAGATTCAGAATTCAATTATAAATTAGTGGGGAATATTCCTTATTATTTAACTAATTATCTTTTTCGACTTTTAGTTGATTTAGAAAAAAAACCAAAATTAGTTGTTTTAATGATTCAAAAAGAAGTTGCTTTAAGAATCACTTCAAAACCGCCAAAAATGAATCTCTTGGCTGTTCTTATTCAAACATTTTTCCAACCTAAAATTATTTGTTATGTTTCAAAAAACAATTTCTGGCCTCAGCCAAAGATTGACTCAGCCATTATTCAGTTAATTCCCTCAAAACCTATCTTTCAAAATAAAAAAGAAAAAGAAAAATTTATTAAAATCATCAAAGCCGGTTTCTCCCAACCAAGAAAATTATTGATTAAAAATTTAAATTTAAAACTTAAATTAGAAAAAGAGAAAATTTTATTAGTTTTTAAAAAAACTAAAATTTATAAAAATAGCCGAGCCCAAGAAATAGGACTTAAAAAATGGTTTACTTTATTTAAACTCCTTAAATAACTTAACTAATTGTGTTATAATAAATTAAAATTAATTTAAAAAATATGAAAAACTATAAATCTTTTCTTTTATCTTTAGCTCTTCTTATAATTGTGATGATTTTAGGGTTTTATTCCTCAGTTAAATTGGCTAATAGAGAAAAAACAGAGTCTCAACTAATAAATATTCAAAATCAAAAAAGTCCAACAGAATTTCAAGAAACTTCTGCCAAAATAGAAACAGAAAAAATAGAAACAGAAAATAAAAAGCTAATAACTTCTGAAAATCAACCCGATTCTTCTTTACTTTTAGCCGCTGCAAAAGCGCCAGCAGAAGCAAAATTATATCTACCCTTAGATTTAAAGGATATGTCTAAATACAATTTAGGAGAACTTTTAATTTGGAAAGAGCCAGGAATAGTAGAGTGTGAACCTTGGGGCCCAGGAATGGGTTATGCTCCTTGTTTACCAGGAACTGTTGAAGGAGACCCCCCTTGTCCAATTTTTATGGACTGTGATGGTGATGGGCATTTTTGGTGGAAAGGGGAGGATTGTGATGAAAATTGCACTACTTGTTATAAAGGGTCACCTTTTACTACTCCCACTCCTGATGGCCGGGATCAAGATTGTGACGGCGTAGTTGATGATTTAGTAGAATGCACCCCCCAATATGGAGGCGCAAAACCTTTTGGTTATACTCCTGATTGCCAATGGGTGCCAAAAGGACAAACAAATTTTGTTTTGGTTAACGAAGGAGAAATGGGAAAAATACCCACTGATGAAATTCATTGCCAAAAGGTTTTTGGCCAATGCACAAGCTATGTTGGTGGATTTGGAAACTGCACTGTTTCCAAAACTCCGGGCTCTTTTGTAAAAGGAAGTGGTGTTAGTTGCGGTGGAGGAATATGGCGAACTGATCAAGGTGATTCTATTTTTGATTGTAGCAGGGCATTACGCAGTGACAGTTATCGAGGATATTATGGTTGTGGCGGACCTTGCCCAGTTTGTGAACCACGATTAGAACCAGGCGATGCTTGTTATCAATGCGATGTTAACTCAACTTTTGATTTTCCAAGAGATTTAAATGGCGATGGAATTGTTGGTGGTCCTTGGGGATTGTGTCATGGTTATTCAACAGTTACTTGTCAACAAATGACTGGCTGTACTAAAAATATCACCGCTAATAGATATCATTAACAATTTTAATAAAAATGTTCTTTTTAAAAAGTAAAATTAAATTTTTCTTTTTTTGTTTATTTACTTTTATTTTATTTTTTGGAATTTTTTCCAAAAAAGGGATAATTTTTGCCCAAGAACAAAATTCTTTTGAAATTTTATTTGAGGGGGTAATTAAAGACTGGTTAGAAAAAATTAAACTTTTTAATTTATTTCCTGATTTTTACCTAAAACTTACAGCCTCAACTTATCAAGTTAAAACAGAATCTCAAATCTCAATCCCTCAGCCAATGAAAGATTTATCCACTTTCAATTTGGCAATTGATAGATACTACAAAAGGCCATGGGAAACTTCTGGATTGGTAGAATGCGAACCATGGGGGGTGGGAAAAGGAGTCTCAGTTTGTTTAGCGCCGGTTTTCCCTGGTGATTTGCCTTGTCCACTTTTTATGGATTGTGATGGTGATGGACATTTTTGGTGGAAAGGGGAGGATTGTGATGAAAATTGTCCAACTTGTTATGTTGGTTCAAAATTTTATACTAATTATGAAGATGGTCGAGACCAAGATTGTGATGGTTTAATTGACGACAATGTTGAATGTCTTCCCCAATATGGCTCAACAAAGCCTTTTGGTTATGACAGTAATTGTATTTTTACCTCCAAGACAAATTATACTTTAATAAATGAAGGAGAGACAGGAGAAATACCAATTGATGAAATACATTGCCAAAAAAGATGGGGGCAATGTACTGATTATCAAGGAGGCTTTGGTAATTGCGAAGTTAAAAAAACTCCTGGTTATTTTGTAAAAAGCAGCGGAGTTGCTTGCGGAGGAGGAATTTTTAGACAAAAAGGAACTAATGCTTTATTTGATTGTGGCAAAGCTTTAAGAGAAACAAGCTATCGCGGTTATTATGGCTGTGGAGAAGAACAATGTTGCCGCTGGCATCCTACTTATACTGATGAAGGATTAGTATGCGGGCCTCCGTGTGAATGTGATCCTACTTCTCCCTGCCCAACATGTGGAAAAGCTTGTTATGCTAAACCCCATCCTTATGATGCTTGTTTTCCCGGTCACTGTCCCATGAATTCTGCTTTTGAATATGGAAGTGGAGGCAGTGGCGGTGGAGGGACTTCACCCTCCCCAACTCCAACACCACCGCCCTCTTCACCACCAAAAGGTGTCCCGTCAGCCATTTTTAAAATTTTCACCCAAAACCCATTTAAAACCGAATCAGTTTCAGGCGCTAGCCAATATGGCCCCTGGGCTTTATGTCATGGCTATAATGAAATCTATTGTCAAGAAATGACTGGCTGTGAGAGAAGATTTGTAGAAAATAGATATTATTAAATAATTCTTTTAAATTTGCTATAATAATAATAAATTAAATAAATATGAAAAAACAAACAAACAATTTAATTATTTTTCTATTTTTATTAGCCTTTTTGCTAAAAGCCCCCCAATTCGCTTCGGCAAAAATCTATAGCCAAGGAGTGTGTACAAAACCCTATTACAAACCAACTGATATTGTTGGCTATTTCTATAATTATAAACTTAAAGAGGCATTATATATTACCTATGACTGGTGTGTGGTCAAACCACTTTTATGGTATGGAACTATTTTTGGCCATTATAATGTAACCTTAGAAGAAGTACAGACAAATTTAAACTATCTTTTTCCAGAAAAACAGGTCTATTTTGGTTTAATCCCCGGTTATTTTTTCAAAGACGGCGGTAATTATATCCAGCGGGGGAAATTTACCACCGAACAACACAAAGAAGATCTGACTGGTTATTTCTTAAACGATAATCCTTTTAAAAATATTTTTGACGGTAATTTTCCTAAACCGCCTCGTTATGTCCCTGATAATAAAATATATAATGAATATGGAATTGCTACTCCACAAGGAACAATCGCACCCTTGATAATGCAAAGAATGCAAATTTTGCATCAAGTATTCGCAAAATTTATTGTTAAAGGTTTTTGCAATAATATGGCTTGGAGTTCAAAAAATTCTTACTATTGCGACTATTTTGCTGCCCGAACAACTACTTACACTCCTTCTCAATATTATGGTATGAATAAATTGCCTGAATATAATCCTTAATTTTAACAAATTATGAGAAAAGCGACTTTTTCTTTATTACTTGGATTATTTGTAATTTCTTCTTTAATTACTCCTCCTGTTTTAATATTTGCTCAAAGTTCTAATCAATCGCAGTTTAATAAACTACAGTTTTGCGCAAATGTATATAATTTTCTTAAAGGTATAAATGGAGGAGATAGAAATCCTACCTATTATGGTTCTCCTTTTAATAAAGCCGATTTTAATCTTTATCAAATTCAACTAAAATTAGCTCAATGTGCAATTTTATGGAATCAATCTTCTAATAACTCCCTGCCTTCAGAACAAGAACAAGCATTACAAAGATTTATTTCTGAGTATTGTATTGAAAAATATACTTCTCAAGACTTTACATTTCAAACTATTTGTGACACTTGGAACAATCCTACTCCTTCTAATGTTAATCTTGTAAACCTTTATACTAACCCAATGATAAATAGGGGAGGAAACACACCCAGTTCTCTTATTACCAGCTACAAAATAGGGGAAGAAATAGGTAAAGAACTTGCTGATTTAGAAAATTCAAAGTGTACACCAGAAAATCCGGGAATTGGTATATGGTCTTGGTTCCAGAATCCTTTTACTGCTTTTTTTAGACTTATTTTTAAGATGTTTAATACTCTCTTAGGCTGGTTAGCAGATGTTTTTGTTTTTCTGCTGACTCCAAAAAATTTTGGTGGATTTGTAAATTTTCAGCCAGTAAAAGAAATTTGGAAAGTAATGCGTGATCTTGCTAATTTAGGAATTATTTTAGGATTTATTTTAATGGCAGTTGCCACAATTTTAAAAATTGAAAAATATAGCTGGGAAAAAATATTATGGCGTTTAGTAATAGTAGCTTTACTCGTGAATTTTAGTTTAGTTATTTGCGGAATGTTAGTTGATCTTTCTAATTTTTTAACTACTTATTTTCTAACCGGCGTCGCTAATCAACCTTTAGAATTTAAAACAATTCTTCAATATACCACTACCAAAATTGTTTGCGCACCAGTTGGTGAAGCTCTTGGTGGTTGGCATGAATTAGCCGCAGCAATGTTAGGAATAGTAGTAGTCATAATTTTTATTGGTCAAATCTTGGGGCTAATATTATATACCATAATTCGCATAATTACTTTATGGTTAACCTTGGGGCTTTCGCCTTTAGCTTTTCTAAGCCTTGCTTTTCCCGGATTAGAAAAAATAGCAGATAGCTGGAAAAACTATTTTACTCAGGCGCTTGTTTCTTTACCAATTATTGCATTTTCTTTTCTTATTGTTCTCACTATTATGATAAATATCGTTTCAAGTTATTTATATATAGTTGCCCAACAAACAGTTACCCAAAAATTTATTGCCCTTGTTGCATATTCAATAATTATTATTATTCTTTCTCAGGCAACATTAACAATTGCTGGAGCAATAGGAATTCAACAAATTAAAGCAGGGTATCAATTTGGAACAAAATTAATCTGGGGCACATTAGGATTTGCTGGCGGCGCTGCTTTACGTTGGAGCGCAAAAAATACTGTCAGTTCAGAATCGTGGCGAAAAGCAGCCGAAACTTTAGAAAAAAGCAATGTTAAGATGCTCCACGATTTGGGAATAAGAATGAAAGGTGTAAATGAGAAAACACGGGAAGGAGAATTAAATATGTTAAGCAAACGAGCAGCTTCTCTTGCCGAAAACCAACTCCGCCAAGAAGCTGAAAGATATCAAAGATGGGGCGATCGTCGAGCAGTTGCTGTTTTTGTTGATGAATTATCAAAAAGAGGAAAAATTCAAATTCAAGATAATGTTTTAGTGGATTATGCCAAAAATTATATTAATGTTTCTCAACTTAAAAAGGCAAACCCTTATTTATTTGTTAAACATTATACTAAAGACGAAGATAAACAGAAAATTCGACTTGACATAGAGCAAAAATATCCCCAATGGTCTAAAAATGAAATAGAAAATGAACTGCAAAAACAGCTGATTATTAAACAGATTGAAGAAACTTCTCCGGAAAAATTAAGGGAAGCAAATTGGCCAAACATATCTGAATATCTAGAAAAGCAAGACAAATTACAAGAAACATTACAAGAGTTAGTTGATAAAATTCCTCCAGAAGCGATGGCAGCAATTGCCCAAACATATGGACCTAAAGCACAAATTGAATTTATTGAAAAACTTAAAAAAGCAGTAGAACAAAAAGCACAACAAAATAATATGCCACCAGAAGACTATTTAGGTCAAATCAAGGGTTATTATGCTCTAAGATATTTTCAATCAATACTAAAACCCCAAACACAAAAAAAGACATCAGTCTAAAAAAAGAAATTCTAATTACTCTTTAAATTTAAATAATAAATAAAAATTAAATTAAAGTAATAAAAAGCAAGCTACCTCTTTTGCTATATGGCTAATTTAGATCAAATACAATTTGCAGAAGAATTTAGTCAGCTACCAAAGCCCCTCCAAGAAATCCTTTCGAGTTCATCTTTAGGAAAGACAATCAGTTATACTTTGAGTGTGGCTAATATCTCCCAAGAGAAGTATAATGATTTAATGGAAATAACTTCCGAAGTTTTAATGCTTCATCTACCAGTAAATGCTTTTCAAAAAAACTTAATTTCAAAATACCAATTTAATGAAAACCAAGCCAAAATTATTGATCAGATAATCCAAAAACAAGTTTTTCAACCGTTATTACCGTTTTTAAAACAAGAAAAAATATCTTTCTCTTCCCCTCCTTCAAAGAAATCGCCGACTTTTCTAAAAGAGAAATTTCAACAGATTTCTACTTTGCCAAAAAAAATTCAGTTTCCTGATTTTTCCAAAGTTTTAACCTTTAAAAATAAGGCATCAGAAAAAATGTCTCCTTCAAAAATACCTCCAAAAACACCTCTTAATGAATTAAAAGAAAAAGAAGAAAGAGAAGAAAGAGAAAAAGAAATAATTACTAAGATAGAAAAAAAGGAGTCAAAAGATATATTTAGAGAAATTCCTCCT
>JBMFOQ010000017.1:0-10865 GCA_049969555.1 Minisyncoccia bacterium | reverse complement strand
GTCTCCGTCTCTTATCCTTTTGCAGAATTGATAGAAACTATCTCCTCTTTGAACTTTCAAAAGAAAATTTACAAGAGAATAGCTTTGCGCATACCAGAGTTTTACGCTTCTCTCGTCCGCATCTTCGAGAGATTTTATTTTAATAAGATTTCTAAATTGACTAATAATCATTTTTAGAATAAACAAGGGATGGGAGCCGGCTTCTATTTCTTTTTTTAAAAGTTTAAAAGCCAAAGCAGTTTTTTTAAAAGAAACATAATCTAAAAAATCAAAAATATTTGTTTTAATTGGTAAATTGCTATTTTTTTCTAAAAATTCCCGGTCAATAATTTTTTTCTTAAAACGCGACAGTTGATTAAGGGTATAAAAAATTTCCCGGGTATTATTTTCCAAAAACAAGATAATTAAATCCCGCGCTTCTTTTGTAAGATTAATTTTTAATTTTTCCTCTTGTTTTTTAACCCAGTTAACTAATTTCTGATTATCTAAATAATCAAATACTTTTACCTTAATAGAATTTTCGACTAGCCATTTTTTAAATTCGTTATCTTTAATATCGTTATTTTCATAAAAAATAACCAAAGTATCTTTTGCCTCTTTTAAATTACTTTCTTTTAAAATTTCAAAAACTTTTTCTAAATAATCGTTGTTTAATGATTGAAAAATGTTTTTTAAAAGAATTACTCTTACGGAACTAAAAAGAGATTTACTTAAAAGCGCTGATTTTAATTCATTAATATCCAGATTTTTGTTTTCTTCTTTAGTAAATTCGTAACTAATAAAATGCGGCTTGTTTTTTAAATAAAAATCAAGTACTTCTTTTAAATGGACTTCTGATAAAAAATTATCTTCGCCGTAAATTAAATAAAACATAATAATTTAGCCTCAAACTTTAAATTCAAATTTTAAGTTTGACATTTAGGACAATAAAAAGTTGAGCGGCCAGCCTGAGTTTTTCTTAAAATTTTACTTTTGCACCTAAAACACATTTCTCCTTCCCTTTGATAAACTTTTCTTATTTTTCCATAATTCCCTTCTTCCCCATAGATATTCCGATACATCTCATCAGCAATAGTTGAACCTTGATATTTTATTGCCAATTTTAAAATTTTTCTAATAGAGTTAAATAATTCTTGAAGCTCTTTTTCTTTTAGCGAGTTTGCGAGCCTAAAAGGGTTAATTTTTGCTTCCCATAAAATTTCATTCGCATAAATATTTCCAATACCAGCAATTACTTTTTGATCCATTAAAACTTCTTTGATTTTTTTCTTCTTTTTTAAAATAATTTCTTTAAATTTTTCAAAGCTAAAATTATTATCTAAAGGTTCTGGCCCAATTCCTTTTAAATCTTTTATAGTGTTTAAATCCTCTTTTTTCAATAACACAATTTTGGCAAATTTCCGCAAATCAGAAAGAGCAAGAAAATTATCATTATCTAAAATTAAATAAAATCTAAGATAAGGATCTTTTTCAATAAATTCTTTTTTGCCATATAAAATTCTCCCGGTTAATTTAAGATGAATCAAAAGAAGATAATTATTGTTTAATTCTATTAAAATATTTTTTGCCCGACGAAAAACTTTTATTATTTTTGCCCCCTTTAAAATTTCTTTTAATTTATTTAAAGAAACTGTTCCTTGAACTACTTTTGGCCAAATTAAAACCACTTCTTCTATTTTTCTATTTTTAAGAACCTGATTTAATTGATTAACAATTGTTTCTACTTCTGGTAATTCGGGCATATATTAAATTATCTTAAAGCTCAAATCCCAAATTTTAAATTCGATTATAAAATTTTTTATATTTTTTATATTTTGATTTTTGGCACCCTTCTTTAAAATGAATAATAAAACTAAAAAATTATTTTTTCTCAATAATCAGATAAAAAATAACTAAAAATTTGAAAGTATTTAATATAATTTTATTTTATATCTTATGTTTTATGATTTATGATTTATGCCTATTGTGGCGGAATATAAGCTGGATCAACTGGCAAAGTAAAGTAAAAAGTTGTTCCTCTATCTACTTCTGATTTAAACCAAATTTGGCCTCCGTGTCTTTCAATAATATTTTTTGCCAAATAAAGGCCCAAACCAGTTCCGACAGTTTCTTTTTTAATTACTCTTGAGGAACGGAAAAATTTGGAGAAGATTTTTTCTTTTTCTTCTTCGGTAATTCCTATTCCTGTGTCTTCAACAGAAATTAAAACAAAGGGTTTATCTTTTAAAGTTTCAATTTTTACTCTGACTTCGCCGTTTTTAACATTATATTTAATAGCATTATCAATCAAAATTTCTATTACCAGTTTGATTCTTAAAGGATCTAAAACCAAAGGATTAAGCGGTGGTTTTGGCCGATAAAAAATTAGTTTAATATTGTCTTTTTGAGCTATTGGTTGGAATTTATATAAAGCTGCTTCAATAATTTTTTCCAAATCATTCAAACTAAACTGAAAACCAAATTTACCTTCTTCAATTTGGGCGGCATTTAATAAATCCTCAACAGTTTCGGTGCTTTCCTGTAAAGCAAGTCGGGCTTTGTTTAATAATTCTTTTTGTTCTTGGTTTAAAGAACCAATCTGTTCCTGAGATAAAACTTCTAAAATCCAACTTAAACCAGAAAGGGGGGTTCTTAATTGATGGGCGGCAATTGTAATAAAATCAGATTGAATTTTTTTCAAAGTTTCTTCTCTTGTCAAATCATGAACAATTTTTAAAAAGCCATATAATTTTCCATTTTCATCAATTACTTTTGTAGTAATAATTTCTAAAGTTAATTCTTTTGGTTGAAAAAATTTAACTTTTACCCTTTGAGGATAAGAATCAAGTTCTTGTTCTAAAACTGCCGGCGCTAAACTTGGAAAAATAATACGCGTTAAAAGAGAAAATTTCTCATCATTAGCCATTTCTGGGGTAATAATTTTTCCAATTAATTCATTTCTTTTTAAATTAGTAAGTTTTTCTAATGACGGATTAACTAAAATAACTTCGAAATTAGAAGTATAGGCAATTGCTGGATCATTAATACTTTTTATCATTGCATTAATTTGCGCTTTTTCTGTTTCTAATCTTGAAGAAATATCAATTAAATTAATAACAAGAATACTGATTATAAACCATAAACCAAGACTAAAGATATTAACAATAGTTAAAACAATATTGCCTTCAAAAAGATAATTCAAAATCAAACTCATCACTAAAAGCAAGCCTAAAAATATGAAAACCAGAAATTGAGAAGAGAAAAAATGTTTCTTTAATTTTTGAAAAAATTTAATCATAATTCACCCCAATTATCGCCTATTTTTACCTCAACTTTTAAGGGCACACTTAAAGGATAAACATTTTCCATAATTTCTTTAATTTTATCCTTTACTTCATTAATTATCTCAATTTTTACCTCAAAGATCAACTCATCATGAATTTGACAAACAAGAAAAACCCTATCCAAAAGATCTTTTTCCTTTAAATAACTGTCAATTTTTATCATTGCTAATTTAATAAGGTCGCTGGCTAATCCCTGAATTGGCATATTAATGGCGATCCTTTCCTGTTCTTTGCCTATTTTTCCTAAAGCGCCTATTAGAGGCAAAAATCTTTTTCTTTTAAAAATTGTTTCCACAAACCCTTGTTTTTTAGCATTTGCTAAACTCATTTCTAAATATATTTTTAAACCAATAAAATGATTAAAGTATTCTTTTTTAAATTCGCTTGCTTCTTTTAAAGAAATATCTGCTGCCTCGGCAAAAGCTTTATCTCCTATTCCATAAATAATACCAAAATTTAAAATTTTTGCTTTTTGACGCATTTCGTTAGTAACTTTATCAACAGGAATATTATAAATTTTAGAAGCAGTTAAAGTATGGATATCTAAATTATTTAAAAAAGCTTCTTTTAAATTTGAATCTTGAGACAAATGAGCAGCAATTCTTAATTCAATCTGGGAATAATCAAAAGATAAAAATTTAAAACCCTCTTCAGCAATAAAACATTTTCTTATTTCTTTTCCCCATTCACCTCTTAAAGGAATATTCTGAAAATTAGGTTTTTCTGAAGATAACCGGCCAGTAGCCGTACCGGTTTGGTTAAAAATTGTATGAACTTTTTGGGTTTTTGGATTAATAAACTCTAAAAAGACATCAAGAAAAGTACTCTTAATTTTTTTTAATTCTCGATATTTTTCAATTAAAGGAATTAGGGGATGAAGATTTCTTATTTTTTTAAGTTCATTTGAATTGGTGGAAAAAATTCCACTTTTGGTTTTTCTAAAATTTTTACTTTCAATTTTTAATTTTTCAAAAAGAATTTTTGATAATTGAAGTGGAGAATTTATATTAAATTTTTCTCCGCTAATTTCATAAATTTCATCTTTTAATTTATCTAGTTCTTGGGCTAAAAAATCACTCATTTCTTTAAATTTTTGCTTGTCTAATTTTATTCCCCTTTTCTCCATTTTGGCTAAAACCGGAATTAGAGGTTTTTCAATTTTTTCATAAACCTCATTTAGTTCTAAAGCCAAAAGTTTGTTTTCCAAAACTTCATTTAGGGGCAAAATAACCAAAGCCTCATTTGCTTTATCAAAAGAAATATTTGTTTTTAAATAATAAGCAGCAGTTTCCCGGAGATTGTAATTTCTTCTTTCTGGATCTAATAACCAAGATTTAATTTTTATATCTTCAAATAAATAATCTTTTAGTTCTTCAACTTCTTGATATAAAACTTTGGCATTATGGGTAATTAAAATTTTTTCTTTTAAATTAATGACTTTTTCAAAAAACTCTTTAAAATTTTCTTTTTTTAGATAAAAAATTGAATTCTTATCAAAAACAAAAAACATCCCAAAGACTTCTCTTTCATATACTTTTTCTCCTTTAAAATCAAGCATTAAACCAACCTTTTTTTCTGAAGAGATTTTTTCTAATAATTCATTTAAATTATTTTGGCTAATTTCTCTAATAGGCACTTTTTTAAAATCTAATTGTTTTTCTCCTTCTTCGGGAAATAATTTCAAAATCAAACTTTTAAAACCATATTCTTCAAACAAGGGAACTATTTTTTCTTTTAAGGGTTTTTTAAAACTTGCCTCATTTAAATCAATTTCTATTGGTACATTTTCATTTAATAAAACTAATCGACGACTTAAATAGGCTTTTTCTTTATTTTCTTTAAGGGTTTTTATTATTTTTGGGGACAAATCTGTTATTTTATCTTCTTCTAAAAGATTATATAAATTATCCAAATTGTGATATTTAACAATTAAGTTTTGGGCAGTTTTTTCGCCAATAGAAGAAACACCAGCTATATTATCAGAAGGATCTCCTTTTAGGGCTTTAAAATCAATGAGCTGTTTTGGCTCTAAATTAAATCTCTCCTTTACTTTTAAAGGAGTGTAAATTATTGTATCTTCAAACCCTTTTCTAAAGGTAAAAACTGAAACTTTATCATTAACTAACTGTAAAGTATCCAAATCACCAGTTAGAATAATAATTTCTATATCTTCTTTTTCTAAAGTTTTCACAATAGTAGCAATAATATCGTCTGCTTCAAATCCCTCTTTTTCTAAAATTAATACCCCAAAGGCTTTTAAAATTTCTTTAATAATTTCTATTTGTTTATAAAAATCTTCAGGCGCTTTTATTCTTTTTGCTTTGTATTCTTTATATTGAAGATGCCGAAAAGTTGGACCTTTCAAATCAAAAGTCGCGATTAAATAATCAGGATTTAATTCTTTAATAACTTTTAAAAATACTAATAAAAAACCATAAACCGCATTAACTAAAATGCCTTTTGGTGAAACAAGCGAAGGCAGAGCGTGATACGAACGATGCGCCAAAGCGTGCCCATCAATCACAACTAATTTTTTCATAGGTTTTAGTAATTTATTTCTATGAGTCTTTTATTATTTGCTAAAATCTTTATTTTGATTTCTCCGTGATTTTTAGGCAAAATTTTTTTTATCTTATTACCCCATTCAATAAAAATTAAATTCTTTTTGTCTTTTAATAAATCATTTAAAGCCAAGGACAAAAGTTCTTTAATTTTTTTTAAGCGGTATAAATCCAGATGCCAGAGATAATTAAAATCTTTTCTTTTAAGGGGAAATCTTTTCATTATCACAAAAGTTGGGCTATTAATTTTCTCTTTAATTTTTAAAGCCTTTGCCACTCCTTTTAAAAACTCGGTTTTTCCTGCACCTAATTCGCCTTCTAAAATAAAAACTAAGGCATTCTTTATTTTTGGCCTCTTTTTTAATACTTCTTTTATAAAGCTTTCAGCCACTTTCTTAGTTTGTTTTGGGCTATTGCTAATGATTGTTTTCTTCATTTTTAAAATTTTTATTTATTTTATCACGAATTTTTACTTTTCTAAAGAAATTTAAAGTGATATAATAAAAAATGAGGTAATTAAAATTAGACCCTTCAGATTTATGATTTTGAATTTAACATTTAGGACAATTTTATGGATGATTTAACAAAAAAAGGGGAAGAAAAAATTAAAATTTTGTGGCAGGAATCAAAAGAAAGATTAGCCCAGCAATTTGCGGAAAAAAATAATCTTTTATATGCCAATTTAAAAAGAACGCCAATTGAAACAAGCGCTTTGGAATTAATTGATGAAAAAACTGCTCAAGAAGCCCAGGCAATGGTTTTTAGTAAAATTGGCAATCAAATAAAATTAGCCGCAGTTGATCCTTTTTCTTTTAAAGTTATTAAAATCATTGAAAATCTTAAATTGAAAGGTTATAAAGTAGCGATTTTTGTAGTAACAAAAGAAAGTTTTGATTGGGCTTTTAGTCATTATCGCTTTATTAAAACGCCGCTTGAACAAATTAAACAATTCCTTGATGTTACCAATGAAAAATCAATTGATTTTCAAAATCTTCACGAAGCGCTTTTAAATATCAAAAAAGAAGAAGTTACTTTATTAGTCAACACAATTTTTAAATCAGCTGTTGAAGCCGATGCTTCAGATGTCCATATTGAACCGCAAGAAAACAGCGCTTTAATTAGATTCAGAGTAGACGGAGTTTTATATGAAGTAGCAGAAATTGATAAGGAAAAATATATAAAAATCGCTTTTCGCTTAAAATTAATTTCAGGAATAAAAATTAATTTAGAGAATATTGCCCAAAATGGACGTTTTTCTATTCAAAATAAAGATATTTTATTTGATGTCCGTGCTTCTTCTCTTCCTAGCCCTAATGGTGAATTTTTTGTTTTTAGAATTTTAAATCCTTTAAGAGCAGCTTTTGGTTTAAGCGACTTGGGATTAATTAACAAAGAACTTGAAATTTTTAATAGTTATCTTTCCTCTCCTAATGGAATGATTTTAATTACTGGGCCAACTGGTTCTGGTAAAACAACTACTTTGTACGCTTTATTAAAGAAAAAATATTCCCCGGGAATTAAAATTATTACCATCGAAGACCCAATAGAATATAAATTGGTAGGAATAAACCAAACTCAAGTCACAAAAAACTACGATTTTGCTACTGGTTTAAAATCTATTTTAAGACAAGATCCTGATGTGATTTTAATTGGTGAAATTAGAGATAAAGATACTGCCAAAACTGCCCTTCAAGCCGCCTTAACCGGCCATTTAGTTTTTTCCACCCTTCACGCCAATGAAGCAAGCGGCACTATCGCTCGCTTAAAAGAATTAGGCGCTGAGCCAAAATTAATTGCCGATGCGGTAAAATTAATCGTTGCTCAAAGATTAGCCAGAAGATTATGTCCATATTGTAAAGAAAAATATATTCCTTCAAATGAAGAAAAAGAAAAGCTTTTGGAAGCTTTTAGTATTCTTTCCCCAAAAAGCGGAGTAAAAATCCCCACTGATATTCCTTATCTTTATAAAGCAAAAGGATGCGAAAAATGCCATTATTTGGGTTATAAAGGGCAAATTGGATTTTTTGAAATTTTGCCTATTACTTCAAGAATTATTTCTAAAATAGAAAAAGAGGCAACTCAAGATGAAATTCGAAAAACAGCGATTGACGAAGGAATGATTCCTCTTTTTCATGAAGGATTATTAAAAGTCATTGAAGGAATTACTTCTTTAGATGAGCTAAAAAGAGTGGCTGGCGATATTGATTACATTAAAACACTTTATAAAGAGATATTTGCTGAAACTTTAATTAGGGGAATAAAAATTGCTGATGAAGAAGAGGCTCAGATTGAAGAAACTTTAAAAGCCAATGAACCAATAATAAAATTATTTAAAAATTTAAACAAAGAAAAACAAATTGGGTTTATTCTCGCTTCGGCTTTTAAGTCTCGGGCAACTGATGTTCATTTTGAACCCGAAGAAAAAGTTTTTAAAGTCAGGCAAAGAATTGATGGAGTTTTAAACAAGATGTTTGAAATGGATTTAAAAGAATATCCTTCTTTTGTTAATGAAATTAAAACAATTGCCGGACTTAAAACAGAAATTACCCAAGAAGTTCAAGAAGGAAGATTTAAAGTTATTTTGCCAAAAGAATCTTTTGATATTAGGCTATCAATTATTCCTGGTGGTTATGGAGAAATTGCCACTTTGAGGCTTCTGGGAGGAGAAATTAAGGCTCCGGAAATAGAAAGTTTGGGATTATTAGAAGAAGACAAAAAGAAAATAGATAAACTTTTGGAGAAAAAAATTGGTTTAATTTTGGCTTCTGGCCCAACTTCTTCGGGAAAAACTACTACTTTATTTGCTATTTTGAAAAAACTTGCCCAACCAGGGGTAAAAATTATTACAGTTGAAGACCCAATTGAGTATCGCCTCCCTAATATTGTTCAGACTCAGGTCAATGAAGAAAAAGGATATACTTTCGCCAAAGCATTAAGAAGTTTATTGCGCCAGAACCCGAATATCTTTTTAATTGGAGAAATTCGCGATAAAGAAACAGCCCAATTAGTCTGGCAATCAGCCATGACTGGACATTTAGTATTATCAACTATTCATACCAATGATGCTTTGGGTGTATTTCCCAGATTAGAAAGTTTAGGTATTCCTTCCCAAGAATTAACCACCGCCATTAATGCTATTATTGCCCAAAGATTGGTAAGAAAACTCTGCCCTTATTGCAAAAAAGAAGTAAAAATTCCAGAGAAAATGAAACCAATGATTAAATCTGCTTTGAATTATTATCCACAATACAAGAACCTAATTGAAAAAGAAAAAATTTATCAAGCCCAAGGTTGTCCAAAATGTAGTTTTACCGGCTATTATGGCTTAACAGGAATTTTTGAGATTATTTTGGTAGAAAAAGGACAGGATATTAAAAAAATTGATTTTCCCAAACTTATTGATGATGCCACAATTAAAGTTCTTTTGGGCATTACTTCCTTTGAAGAAATTAAAAGAGTTTTAGGATTATAAATAATTTTTAATAAATAAAAAAGCCCCCGAAATTTTTTCGGGGGTATTTATTGAA
The DNA here is from genome assembly GCA_049969555.1 of Minisyncoccia bacterium. Taxonomy (GTDB): domain Bacteria; phylum Patescibacteriota; class Minisyncoccia; order UBA6257; family UBA6257; genus DAOOKJ01. The sequence continues at coordinate 1,454 of JBMFOQ010000017.1, read as the reverse complement.
TTTCAGTTGGAAAGAACTTCCAACTGAAATTCACCCCAAGGATTCCATATCATTCCTGGCCATTCAATTTTAGATAAGCCAGGAAAAAACGGTTCACCTGATTGTAATTGAGGCAGCGCTGCCTCAATTACAACTCCATGCTCAGCCACCCATTCAGATGGCTGGTTGGCAAATAGCCATCTCCAGTCACCGCTTCCTATTTTTTCTAAACGAATAACAATTCTCCCCTCTGGAAGCCGATTTAGTAAGAAATCGTATTGTTTTGATAGATATTGTTTTTCTTTTTCAATCCAATCCTCACTTAATTCCTTTTCTTCAAACACTGTTAATAACTCTGCGGCTGGCTCTTCGTAAAGCGTCTCTCCTGAATCAGACAAAACTACTATTCTAAACTTATATGAAACTCCTTTCCCGGTCCAATCATATTTAATGGCTTGGGAAAAAGAATATCCATAAAATTTTGCTTTTCTATACGAAATAATTTCTGGCCCACTACAAATGTGAATCTTTTCGGGAATGATTGAAAGTGGCCTATTTTCAGTGTAGGAATACCAAAAGGTACTTCTATAAGTGGGGCCATAAAGACATTTAATGTCTACGAGGAGATAATAAAATCCTATTTTCTTAGTAGTAGGTAAAGGAATTTCAGTTGAGACACTAATTGGAGTATGAAGAAATTTATAAAGAAATTTTGGATCTGAAAGATTTTCTCTGCTGATTAATGAGACCACAACGCCTTTGTGGCCAGCCAAACGAATTTGTATTTCAACAGGGACTCTCGGGTAACCAAAATCTTGGGGATCGGGAATTAAAATTCTCACTGGAAGAGATTGTAAGGTTACTGGAATAGGATTTGGAAATTCTACTTTAATTTTTGGAATAGCATCTATTTTTGGAACAGCACCCAATAATAATACTAACAATAATACTAACAGGAGAATTAAATTATTTTTCAAGGTACACCTCCTTTCGTTCTCAAATTAAATTTGAGAACATTTATATTATATAAAAATCCTTAAAAAAAGTCAAGAATAAAAGAAAAATTTGATTTTTTGTTATTTTTTTGCTAATATTTCTTTGTATGAAAAAAGATATTCACCCAAAATATTATCTTCAAGCTGAAGTTACTTGCTCCTGTGGAGCAAAATTTATTGTTGGCTCAACAGTAGAAAAAATGGAGGTAGAAATTTGTTCTCATTGCCATCCTTTTTATACTGGCCAAGAAAAAATTATTGATACTGCCGGAAGAGTGCAAAAGTTTAAAAAGAGATTAGAAAAAACCGAAAAAATTAAACAAATTCAAAAACCAAAAAAAGAAAAAAAAGAAAAAAGAGACCAATTTTAAAAGTTTTTTTATTTTTTGTTTCATTTTTTATTTTATAAAATTAAAAAATAAAACAAAGGCCCTTTTGGGCCTTTGTTTTTTTATTCTTTTCTTTAAAACTATTCTTCCT
>JBMFOQ010000016.1:0-12636 GCA_049969555.1 Minisyncoccia bacterium | reverse complement strand
AAATATTACTCCCTGAAACAGTTGAATAAGTTACTCCTGCAGTATCAGTGTAGACAACATCTGTTAGAAGATCAAATCTCCAGAAACCATTTGTAGTTACGGCTGATGGAGGATTAGATACTGTAGTAACTTTTACTGTTAAGACTTTTTGTTGGCCATTAGGAATTACCCAATTAAAACCAGAAATGTTAAAGGTATAAATCTTAGCAAAAGTGTTTTCAATGGCATTGGCAGAAGTAACAGGTAATTCAGCTAATTTAGTTGAACCATCCCAAAGAGAAATAGTGGTAAAGGCCTGCCAAGGAAAAGCAGACGCTGTATCACTAGTAATCTTAACCGCTACTTTCTTTAAAGTAATGTCAGAACCAGTAGCTTTGTATTGTCCAGCCACTACTTCATAGGTATTGTTACCATACCAAGTAGTTTGAGGATTAGATACTGGATAACTGACTACTGACAAAGTTCCATAAGAAGGAGCAACGGTAGTAGTGGTTGTAGTTGATTCAGGAGGAACTGTTGTTGTAGTTGTTGCTGGAGGAACACAATACTGAGCATTTAAAGCTGTTCTTGTTAAAGGACCAACATAACCAGTGGTCTTGATTCCTTTGGAAGCTTGATAGCTTTTCACTGCTGCCAAAGTAATTGGGCCAAAATATCCTGACTGAGGTGTTACTCCTAATACGATTTGCAGGTTTTTGACATCATTTGATGTCATTCCATACTTCAAATCAGTATTAAAGCAATACATCCCAGCACTCTGTTGGCCTTGTAATTGAGCTAATTGAGCCAAAAGCGCTTGGATCTGGGCTTGAAGCTCTTCAACAGTAACTGCTTTAGCAGTAAAAGAAAAAGTAAAAGCAAAGGCTAAAGCAAGAGCAAGAATTTTTTTCGACATTTTTATTTTTTATTTTATTTTTTTTAACTTTTAATTTTTTGGTTATTATCGACCACCTAAGAATTTAGTAGGGAGCGCTCAAATAATGCACCCACCAAATTCTTAAAAGGCAACAACCTTTTGACCGCTTTAAGAAAGCGGCCGAACCCAAACTCTCTGGCATTTACCCTCCTTATTTATTAGAAAGAAGGGGTAGAAGTTTCGACCTCTAAATTTACTTCCAGAGAGTGGATTTTCATTAATTTTTCAATACTTTCTATCTTTTCAATCGCTTCCAAACAATTGCCGGCTTTCATAAATTTCTCAATTTCAGTTAATAAAGTTCTTACTTTTATAATTTCCTCTGGCGTCCAATTGATTAAACTTTCATTTTCAAAGAAATATTTTTTTAAATTATTAATTTTTTCTTCTAAATAAGTTGGACAATTATTAATAATCTCTGAGGTCTCGTTAATTAAAGAAAGAACTTTTCCCTGATTTTCTTTTATCGCGGCGCTTAAATTATTTTTTGCTTTTTCATCCAATAAAGATTTATCAACTAATTTTTTTAATTCTTCATTTTGTTCTTTAATTTTTAAGGAAACATCCAAAACTACTTTCTTTTTTTCCAGTTTTTGAATTTCTTCGGGAATAGAATTAATTTCATTTCTCAATTTATCCGCTAAGCGAATAATTTCTTGATTATTTATTTTCACTTTTGATAAATCTTTCAATCTCTCTTTGGCAATCTCTAATTTAACTACTGGCTTTTCTTTGACAGGAGTTAAAGCAATTCTTATATTCTGGCTCAAAGTCTTTAAAGGATAAAACAAACTCCCGGGTAAAGTATTTTGCGCATAAGCCATTGAAGAAATAAACACTAAACATAAAGCCAAACCAGCAAAGGCAATTCTATATTGAGTTAAGAAAGAGGAGAATTTAACAGTTTTGACTTTATAAGGAAAAATAACCTCTGGCTTATTTTTTAGCGAAGAAATTTTTAAAAAAACAAAATCAACCCACTCTTTGCTGGGCTTTATTTGTTTTAATGATTGAATTTGCTCGATAAGTTCTTTCTCAGTCATCACTATATAAGACGAAAATAAAAGGAAAATATTACAGTAAATAATTCTCGACTTCGTAAGTCGTTAACGACTTACGAAGTCGAGAATCGAAGTCGAGAATAAAGTAAGTCGAGAATAAAGTCGAGAATATAAGTCGAGAATATTATTACTTGTTGAGTTGTTGTTTAAGTGCTTCTAAGGCGCGATGAAGCAACACCCTAACGTTATTTTCTTTTTTCTTTAAAATTGAAGCAATCTCTTTAATAGATAAATCATTAACATAATGCCAAATAATCACTTCAGCATATAAAGAATTTATTTCTTTTAGAGCTTTTTTTATTTTTTCCAATTCCCAATTTAATTCTATTTTTGTTTCGAGGTTAGAAGGGGTTTCGATATCTAAACCTTTTTCTTCAAAAAGTTGGTTTAAAGAAAAAGGATTCTTATTTTTGCGGCGATAAAAATCAACTAAAAGATTCTTTGCCATTCTAAAAAGAAAGGCTTTTTTATCTTTGATTTTTTTCTCTTTTTGGTTATTTTTATCATCAAGGAAAAACTCGTAAAATTTTAAAAAGAGAAGCGAGGTTAAATCTTGCGCTTCTTCTAACATCTCTACCCTTAAAAAGAAAAATCTAAAAACTTTATCTATTTCCTGATAATAAATTTGAGAAAATTCTTCTTTAGTCATTGAACTATTTTTGAAATTGCTTTTGCTAATTTTAGCGGATCATGGCGCAAAAGTGACCCTTCTCGCAACAAACGAGCAGTAATTATTCTATATTTTTTCTCCTTAGGAAAATTTTTCTTGTCAAAAACCACCAATTGGGCTTTTTCTTTAAGATATTTTTTCAGATATTTTGCTTTTGGCTTTTGGGTATTAATTAAGACATAATCAATCACTCCTTTGCCCAGATATTTTTCCAAAGTTTTTACAAAATCCGAAGCCTTAAAATTATTGGTTTCGCCACATTTAGTCATAATGTTACAAACATATATCTTTTTTGCTTTTGCTTTCTTGATAGCTTCTTTAATTCCTTTCACTAAAAAATTCGGCAAAATAGAAGTATACAAATCCCCTGGTCCAATAATAATCGCCTCGGCTTTTTTTATTTCTTTTATTACCTCTTTATTTGCCTTAGCTGGCGGATTTAAAAAAATCTCTTTTATCATTAACTTTGGGTCATGCTTTGGAATATCAATATTTGTTTCGCCAACTACCAAATAATTATTCTCTAATCTGGCAAATAACCTCGTTTTATCTAAAGTCACCGGCAAAATTTTTCCTTTTATTCCCAAAATTTTTGCTGCTTCATTAATTGCTTTAGAAAAATCACCAGTAATTCTTTCCAAAGCAGTTAAAAATAAATTGCCAAAAGAATGGCCTTTTAAGCCTTCGCCATTTTTAAACCGGTAAGTAAAAAGTTTGGCTAAAATTTGAGAAGAAGTTGATAAAGCAACCAACGCTCTTCTAATATCTCCGGGTGGCAAAATACCAAATTCTTCTCTTAATACTCCAGAAGATCCACCATCATCAGCCATTGTTAAAACTGCTGTTAATTGATAAGGGTATTTTTTTAAGCCCGTTAAAACAGTAAAAACACCAGTTCCGCCGCCAATGACGACAATTTTTTTCATAACTTTATAAAACAAAATTTATTAATCGATCTTTAACAAAAATAACTTTTTTTGGTTTCTTGGTTAAATGTTTGTTTACAAATGGCAAGGACAAAGCTATTTTTTCAGCTTCTGACTTTTCTATTCCCATTTGAGCAGAAACCTTTCCCCGGGTTTTGCCATTAATTTGAACAATCAAAGAAAAAGTTTTATCTTCGGTTAATTTTTTGTTATAACTCGGCCATTTTTCTTTTAAAACAGAATTTCTATGTTTCAAATAATTCTGCCATAATTCTTCAGCAGTATAAGGAGCAAAAGGAGATAAAAGCAAAACCAAAGTTTCCACATGTTTTCTTTCAATTAATTCAATTGGCAGTTCGCTTAATTTATTTAAATAGCTCATAATACTAGAAATAGCAGTATTAAAATGGAAATTTTCAATATCTTCGGTTACTTTTTTAATTGTTTTGTGTCTAATAAGCTCTATTTCTTTTAAATTTTCTTCCAATCTCTTTTTTGCTTCTTTGGTCATTTCTAATTTTTCTTTTTTATCTCTTTTTTTGTTCTTTTTGGTTTTCTCCTCAACTAAATTAAACACTCGATTTAAAAAACGATAAATTCCATTAATACTTTTTGTGTTCCATTTCATTGAATAAGTTAACGGCCCCATAAAAAGTTCATAAGTTCTTAAAGCATCAACTCCGTAAAGTTTAATAATTTCTTCCGGAGAAACAGTATTTCCTCTTGATTTTGACATTTTTTCTCCATCTTCGCCTAATATTACTCCCACATTAATTAATTTTTTAAACGGTTCTTTTGTAGAAACCAACCCCAAATCATAAAGAAACTTATGCCAAAAACGAGCATATAAAAGATGCAATACTGCATGCTCTGCTCCGCCAATATAAACATCAACTGGCATAAAGTATTTCTCTTTTTTTAAATCAGCTAACCGCTTCTTATTTTTTGGATCAAGATATCTTAAATAATACCAAGAAGAACCAGCCCACTGAGGCATAGTATTAGTTTCTCTTTTTGCCTCGCCTTTACAAATTGGGCATTTAACATTAACCCATTCTTTTATTTCTGCTAAAGGTGATTCAGCTGTTCCTGTCGGTTCGTATTTTTTAATTTTTGGCAGTTTTAAAGGCAATTGATTTCCTTTTAAAGGAACATTACCGCATCTTTCACATTTAATAATGGGAATTGGCTCACCCCAATAACGCTGACGAGAAAAAATCCAATCGCGCAATTTGTAATGGATAGTTTTCTTGCCGCCAACATAAAGAATCATTTGTTCAATTGCCTCTTTGTTGTTTCTGCCGGAAAAAGGACCTGAGTTAATCAAAATTCCCTCTCCTTCATAAGGTGCTTCAAGATTTAAATTTTCTTTTCCTGAAGGGGAAATAACTTCTTTAATAGACAAAGTAAAAGTTTTGGCAAAATCCCAATCTCTTTTGTCATGAGCTGGTACTCCCATTACCGCGCCAGTACCATAATTCATTAAAACATAATCAGAAACCCAAATAGGCAATCTTTCTTTATTTGCCGGATTAATAGCATAAGCGCCAGTAAAAATACCAGTTTTTTCTTTAACTTCTTTGATTCTTTCAAACTCTGATTTTTGAAAAGCGGCTTTTTGATATTTCTCTACTTCTTCTTTATAACTTGAGGTGGTAATTTTATTAACTAAAGGATGTTCTGGTGATAAAACCAAATAAGTTGCCCCAAAAATAGTATCAATTCTCGTGGTAAAAACTTTTATATATTCATCAGTGTTTTCCACGCGAAAATCAACTTCTACCCCTTCGGAGCGACCAATCCAATTTCTTTGCATTGTTTTTATGCTTTCTGGCCAATCCAACAAATCTAAATCATTTAATAACCTTTCGGCATAGGCAGTGATTTTCAACAACCATTGTCTTAATTTCTTTCTTATTACTTCTGTGCCACAACGCTCACATTTATTATCAGAAACCTCTTCATCAGCCAAAACTGTTTTGCAAGAAGGGCACCAATTTACTGGAACTTCTGCTTCATAGGCTAAACCGTGCTTAAACATTTGAATAAAAATCCATTGCGTCCATTTATAATAATTTGGATCAGTAGTATTAATCTCCCTTGACCAATCATAACTAAAGCCCATTAACTGACATTGTTGTTTAAAATGTTTAATGTTTTTCAAAACAGTTTCCTGCGGCGGTTTTTTAATTTTTAAAGCATAATTTTCCGCTGGCAAGCCAAAAGCGTCCCAACCCATTGGGTGTAAGACATTGTAATTTCTCATTCGATAAAAACGAGCTAAAACATCAGTGGCAGTATAACCTTTGATATGACCAACGTGCAATCCTTCTCCTGAAGGATAAGGAAACATATCTAAAATATAGATCTTTTCTTTTTTGTCATTATCCCGGGCTTTAAACAACGCAAAACCATTTTTGGCCCAAAATCTCTGCCACTTTTTAAAAAATTTATTTGGTTTGTAGGACATGTTGATAATTTAAATGTCAAATGTCAAATTCTAAATCTTTAATTTTAAATATCAGAAGACTCGTGTTTAAGTTTATCAATAAATTTCATTAATTCCATTTGGCCCAAATCACCTTTTCCTTTTTGCCGAATAGCCAATAAGCCTTTTTCTTCTTCTTTTTTGCCAACAATCACCAAATAGGGAATTTTCTGTATTTCTGCCTCTCTGATTCTTTTAGACAAAGTTTCTTTCGTTGCTTCTATTTCAACGCGGAAATTTTCTTTTTCTAACTCTTCTTTTATTTTTAAAGCGTATTTATAATTATTTTCCAATACGGGTAAAATCATTATTTGAATTGGCGCCAGCCATAAAGGAAAATCTCCTTTATGGTGTTCAATTAAAACTCCTAAAAATCTTTCGATGCTGCCTAAAAGTGCCCGATGAATCATAATTGGTTGCTGTTTTTTGCCATTTTTGTCAATGTAAAACATTTCAAATCTTTGAGGAAGATTAAAATCAACTTGAATGGTGGTGCACTGCCAAGCCCGACCAATAGCGTCTTTAATTTTAATATCAATCTTTGGCCCATAAAAAGCGCCTCCTCCTTTATCAATAAAATATTTAATTTTATTTTTTTTCAGAGTATCTTCTAAAGCCTTAGTTGCTTTTTCCCAGATATTCTTTTTTCCAATAAATTCTTTTGGCCGGGTAGAAAGATAAATTTCATAATCTTTAAAACCAAACTTCTTTAAAATTTTTAAAGCTAATTTAAAAGTTTTTTCAATTTCTTGAGGTAATTGTTCTAAAGTACACCAAATATGAGCATCATCTTGAGTAAATCCCCTTACTCTGGTTAATCCATGAAGAACACCTGATTTTTCATAACGATAAACAGTTCCTAACTCAGTATATCTTAAAGGCAAATCTTTATAGCTTCTAATTTTGTTTTTATAAATTAAAATGTGAAAAGGACAGTTCATTGGTTTTAGCTGGTAATCGGTTTTTTCATCTTCGGCAATTTCTTTCATATGAATCTGAGGATACATACTGCCTTTATAAAAACTGCTATGGCCAGAAATGTCCCAAAGTTTTGAAAGAGCAATATGGGGCGTATTTACTAAATAATAGCCATTTTTTAAATATTCCTCCAAAGCATAATTTTCCACTATTCTTTTTAAAATTGCTCCTTTTGGATGCCATAAAATCAAACCTGGGCCCAAATTTTCGTCTAAATGAAACAAATCCAATTTTTCTCCCAAAAAACGATGGTCTCTTTCTTCGGCTTCTTTAATAAACTTTAAATAATCATCTAACTCTTTTTGGGTGTTGAAAGCCAAACCAGTAATTCTCGTAAGCATTGGATTTTTTTCTTCTCCTCGCCAATAAGCGCCGCTAACTTTAAATAATTTAAAACTTTGAGGCAAATCTTTAGTATTTTTTACATGGGGACCGCGACATAAATCAATAAAATCACCAGTTTGATAAAGAGAGACAGTTTTTACTTTTTTCTTTGACTTTTGATTTTTTTCTGTTGTGCCGTACTTTTCTAAATCTTTTAATAGTTCTACTTTAAACGGTTGATTAAGTCTTTTAAATATTTTCTTGGCCTCATTGATTGAAACTATTGACTTTTTAAAGATCAGTCCTTCTTTAATAATTTTTCTCATCTCTTCTTCTATTTTATTTAAATCTTTCTCGCTTAAATCCCGATTTTTAATTTTTACATCGTAATAAAAACCATTCTCAATTGTTGGCCCTACACCATAAAAGACTTCTTTATAGATTCTTTTCAAAGCCAAAGCCATTACATGAGCCAGAGAATGACGAATCACTTCTATTGAATAATTCTTTATTTTTTTTGCCATAAATTTGATTATTTCTATTTAACTACAAATTAAAAATAAAATCAACCCCTTATTTTTGGCGCTAAGTTCAAAGTTTTAAATTCTTATTAAGCTTCAAGAGGAGTTATTTCTTCAATTTTTTCTCCCACTAACTGAAAACTACCGTTTCTTTTTTCCATTTTCCCTTCAACAATTACTACTTTGTCTTCCTGAAGCAGAAATTGATTTTGTTTTAATATTTTGGGAAAAAGAACGACTTCAATCATTTTACTTTCATCTGCCAATTTCAAAAATACCATATTCTCTCCTGTCTTGGTGCGAATTTTTTGAATTTTAGAAATAAACCCGCCAATTTTAACTTTCTTGCCAAGGAGAGCAAAAGAAATATTTGAAGGAGTAAAACTGTGTTTTGCCAAAATTTTTTGATAACCCTCTAAAGGATGAATTGTTAAATACAAACCTAAATATTCTCTCTCCCAGCTAACTCTTAAAAGCCTATCTGCTGGCGGCTCTCCTTTTTGCCTCTTAAGTTTTTCTAAAATATCTTCTTCGCTTTCGCCAAAAAGGTCTAATTGGTGGTTATTTAAACGATTAGCATTATGATTTGCCCAGCTTAAAATTTCATCTAAATTATTAACCATCAACTCCCGGGAGCCAAAACAATCAAGCGCTCCGGCCTTCATTAAACTTTCCAGTGTTTTACGATTTAAAACCTGGCGGCCCAATCTTTTAAGAAAATCACTTAAACTTTGGTATAAGCCATTTTTTTGTCTTTCATCCTGAATTGCTTGGGCAACTCCAACACCCACATTTTTAATGGCTGCCAAACTAAAATAAATGTCCTTTGTTTCTTTATCTATACCAAACTCAACAAAGGAACTATTAACCGACGGAGGTAAAACTTTAATTTTAAGTCGTTCGCACTCTGTAATTTCTAAAGCAATCCTGTCTAAATCACCAAAATCAGAAGTTAAAAGGGCAGCCATAAAAGCATTTGGATAATGGGTTTTAAGCCAAGCAGTTTGATAAGTGATTCTCGCATAAGAAGCGCTGTGACCTTTATTAAATCCATAACGAGCAAAAGGTTCAACCCATTCCCAAATTTTTAAAGCGATTTTTGTGTCAATGCCATTTTTTTTCATTCCTTCTATCATTTTTTCTTTCTGCGCTTCAAGAAGTTTTTTAATTTTTTTACCAACTGCTTTTCTTAAAACATCTGCCTCAGCCATCGAAAATCCAGCTAAATCATGAGCAATTCTCATTAACTGCTCCTGATAAACACAAATTCCATAAGTTTTCTCTAAAATCGGCTTTAATTTCGGATGTAAATAGATAATTGGTTCTTGCCTATTTTTCCTCCTTATATATTGAGAAATTAATTCCATTGGCCCTGGCCTAAATAAAGCCAGCATTGCGGCAATATCTTCAATGTTTGAGGGTTTTAATTCTTTTAAATACTTTCTCATTCCTTCGGACTCCACTTGAAATACCCCAATTGTTTCTCCTTTAGATAACAATTCATAGACTTTTTTATCATTAAAATCCAACTTATCTAAATCTATTTCTTGGCCATAAACTTTTTTAATAATTCTCAAACTATTTTTAATAATTGTTAAATTTTTTAAGCCTAAAATATCCATTTTAATCAACCCTATCTTTTCTAAATCATACATATTGTATTGAGTAATTACTTCTTCCTCGTCTCTTGAAGAATGCTGCAAAGGAACAAAATTAACCAGTGGTTCAGGAGTGATTACTATTCCCGCAGCATGAACTGAAGCATGCCTTGCCACCCCTTCTAATTTTTGAGAAATATCCAGAACTTCTTTTGCCTGTAAATCAGTATCGTATAATTCTTTTAATTCTGAAATTCTTTCAAGAGCCTCTTTGATTGGCATATTAAAAGGAATAAGTTTGGCAATTTTGTCTCCTAAAGAATAAGGATAACCCAAAGCGCGATTCACATCTCTTACTGCCAAGCGAGATTTCATAAAACCAAAAGTAATAATTTGGGCAACATGCTCTTTGCCGTATTTTTTAACAATATAATCAATTAAAATGTCTCTTTTATCATCAGCCACATCGACATCAATATCAGGCGGCTGGATTCTTTCGGGATTTAAAAATCTTTCAAAATAAAGCTCAAATTTAAGAGGGTCTACTTTAGTAATGCCTAAAACATAAGCCACAAGTGAACCAGCAGCCGAACCACGCGTATTAGTTAAAATACCATTTTCTTCGGCAAACTTAATAAAATCATAAATAATCAAAAAATAATCAGCAAAGTTAGTTTGTTTAATGACTGATAATTCATAATCCAATCTTTCTTTTGCTTCTTTATTATCTTTAAAAATTCTGGTAAAACTTTCGTAAGCCAATTTCTTTAGATATTCAAAATGGTCCTCATTATTAGGGGTTTCAAATTTGGGAAAAGTAATTTTATTTAATTCTAATTCTAAATTGCAATCGTCAACTATTTTTTTGATATTGGAAAAAATCTCTGGATAATCTTTAAAGTTTTCTATTACCTCTTTTGGAGATTTAAAATGAAGGTCGGTTTTTTTCATTGTAAATCTCTCTTCGTTTTCAATATCAGTTCCGGTTTGGACTGCTAACAAAACTTCATGGGTTCTTTTGTCTTCTAAATTTAAATAATGACTATCACAAGTTACCACTAAAGGCGTATTTGTTTCTTTTGCTAATTTTATTAACAAATCATTTGCTTTTTTCTGCTCATTTAATTCTAAATGGTCTTGAAGTTCTAAATAAAAATTTTCCTTCCCAAAGATTTTTTGATATTCTTCTAATAGTTCTTTTGCTTTTGAAAAATTATTCGCAAGCAGTGCTTGGGGAATTTCTCCCCTTAAACATCCGGATAAAGCAATTAATCCCTCAGCATATTCTTTTAAAACTCTTTTATCAATTCTAGGCTTATAATAAAAACCTTCCAGTTCTCCAATGGTTACAAGTTTTAGTAAATTTTTATAACCAGTGAGATTTTTTACTAAAACTGGAAGGTGATAAAATTTAGTATCAATTTTTGGCGTTTTATCCGAGAGTAATCTTGGGGCCAAATAGAGTTCGCAGCCAATAATTGGTTTTATTCCCATCTCTTTGGCTTTGGTATAAAATTCAATTGCCCCGTATAAAACCCCATGATCAGTCAAAGCCAAGCCATCAAGCCCCAATTCCTTTGCTTTTTGTAAGATTTCCTCGACTTTTGATAAGCCGTCAAGCAAAGAATAGTGGCTATGAAGATGGAGATGGGTAAAATACATAATGGTAAATTCAAAAATCAAAAGTCAGAATTAAAAAAATTAAAAGTTAATAGTATTGTAGCAACAAGAAATTAAAAAAGCAAAATAATTAGATAATAAATAACAAAAATGTCAAATTAACAATCTTATGGATTTAAAATTAGAAAAAAGTTATTTAAAAAAAGGAATAAAATATATTTTTGGAGTTGACGAAGCCGGCAGAGGACCTTTAGCCGGGCCTGTAGTGGCAGCGGCCGTGATGATAAATTCAAATTTTGAAAAGCAAAAATCGAAATTAAAATTAAAAACTCAAAAATTAAAAGAACTTCTTAAAATTTTAAGAGATTCTAAAAGGCTATCTTTTAAAAAAAGAGAGGAAATTTTTAATTTAATTAAAAAAATGTCAGAAATTAAATACGCCTATGCTTCAGTCAACGAAAAAATCATTGACAAAATAAATATTGAACAAGCAACTTTTTTGGCAATGAGAAAAAGTATTGAAAAATTAAAAAATAAATTAAAAATTTCTCCTCAAATAATTTTAGTCGATGGCAATCAAAAAATTTCAAAATTAAAATATCCCCAAAAAACTATTATCAAAGGAGACGCAAAAGTAAGTTCAATTGCCATCTCTTCAATAATCGCTAAGGTTATTCGCGATAAAAAAATGGAGAAGCTTTCAAAAAAATATCCCCAATATAAATTTGAAATTCATAAAGGATACCCAACTAAACTACATTTAAAACTATTAAAAAATTATGGGCCATCTAAAATCCATAGAAAAAGTTATAAGCCAGTAAAATTAATAATTCAAAAATCAACATGCAAAATAACAGAGAAAAATTAAAAAATTTCCCCAAAAAAATGTTGGTAATTCTTGGGCCTACTGCCTCGGGAAAATCTGATTTAGCAATCGAAATAGCCAAAAAATTTAAAGGAGAAGTTATTTCGGCTGACTCTCGCCAAGTATATAAAGGAATGGATATTGGGACAGGAAAAGTTAAAATTCAAAAAATAAAAGGAAAAATTTATTCCGAAGGAGTAAGGCATCATCTCTTAGACGTTGCTCATCCAAAAGATTATTTTTCTGTTGTTAAATACCAAAAATTGGCTTTTAAGGCAATAAAAGATATTCAAAAAAGAAAAAAACTGCCTATTTTATGCGGAGGAACTGGTTTATATATCTCTTCCGTAATCGAGGGTTGGCAATTTCCCAAAGTAAAACCAAATTTAAAATTAAGAAAAAGATTAGAAAAACTTTCAGAAGCTGAACTTTTTGAAAAGCTTAAAAAATTAGACCCTGATAAAGCCAAAACAATTGATAAAAATAATAAAAAGAGGTTAATTCGCGCTTTAGAGATATTATCTCAAAAAGAAAAAATCCCTCCTTTAAAAAAGAAACCTTTAAAAATGGAAATTTTAATAATTGGAATTAAAAGAGATAAGGAAGAATTAAAAAAAAGAATCTTAAAAAGATTGGAAAAAAGATTCAAAGAAGGAATAATTGAGGAAG
>JBMFOQ010000015.1:0-14385 GCA_049969555.1 Minisyncoccia bacterium | reverse complement strand
GAAGAATTAGATATGGCATTAATAGAAAAAAGAATTTGGAGATTAAAAAGAGAAATTTTAGATGCCGGGGCGGCTGATGAAAATATAATGCGCGAGTATGAAGAGGTGGAAAAGAGATATAACTTTTTGAGCGAACAAGTTAATGATTTAACTAAAGCAATTTCTGATTTGAAAAATTTAATCAATGAGCTTAACAAAAAAATAGAAGAGGATTTTAAGAAAGGAATTAATGAAATTAACAATGATTTTTCTCGTTATTTTCGGTTAATGTTTAAGGGGGGTTCGGCTAAATTAGTTATAAAAAAAAGAGAAAAAGAATTAGAAAATGAATTAAATGGAGAAAATAATAAAGAAATTAAACAAGAAGAAAAAGAAGAAAATAAAGAACTTTTAGAAGGGGTAGAAATCAAAGTTGATATTCCTAAAACTCAAATCAAAAGTTTGGAAATTTTATCTGGCGGAGAAAAAACCCTAACTGCTATTTCTTTACTTTTTGCCATTGTTAATCAAAGTGATCCTCCCTTAGTAATTGTTGACGAAATTGATGCTGCTTTAGATGAAGAAAATAGCAGACGTTTTGCAGAAATTTTAAAAGAATTAAGCAAAAATACTCAATTTATTGTTGTGACTCATAATCGTTTAACAATGACCGCTGCTTCAGTAATTTATGGAGTTACTCTCAAAGGGAATATCTCACAACTTATTTCTGTAAAGTTAGAAGAATCAGAGAAAATTTTAGAAGAAGTTTAATTTCTCTTGAAATTTTTAAAAATATATTTTATAATAAAGTAGGCAACTGGTTTGGTCGACGGTTGTCGAGATTTAAAAAGTAAATAATAAAAGAACTTATGGCTCAAGAAGCAACCGATAAGCAGGTTCTCGAGCTCATTGTTAAAAGCATAGTTAACCATCCCGAGGAAGTAAAAATCGAGAGAAAAATAGATGAAATGGGTGTTCTTTTAAGCTTAAAAGTTCATCCTGAAGATATGGGACAGATTATTGGTCGCGGAGGTTCTATGTCCAGAGCTTTAAGAACTATTCTTAAAGTCGTTGGAGCAAAAAATCGGGCTCGGGTTAATCTTAAAATAGAAGAACCTCAAGCTTCGACTTCAAAAACAGCCGAAAAGACAGCTGATGAAATTGTCGAAGATTTGAAACTTTAAAAATAAGCGGCCAAATTGCATTTGTTTAAAAACTGCGGTATGATTATCATACCGCAGTTTTTATTTATGGCTATCCGCTTTGATATTATCACCATTTTTCCAGAAGCATTTGAAAGCTATTTTAACACTTCCATTTTAAAACGAGCCAAAAAACAGGGCTTTATTAAAATTAAAATTCATAATTTAAGAAAATGGAGCGAAGATAGGCATCAAACAATTGATGATAGGCCTTATGGTGGAGGAGCGGGAATGATTTTTTTAGTTAAACCAATATTTAAGGCAGTTCAGGAAATTAAAAAAAAGTATAAAAAAGGAAAAAAAAGAGTGATTTTATTTTCTTTAAGAGGAAAAAAATTAGCCCAAAATGATTTGGAAAGATTAAAAAAATACAAACACTTGATATTAATTTGTCCTCATTATGAGGGAGTTGATGAAAGAGTAGCTAAATATATAGCTGACGAAACAATTTCTCTTGGCGATTATATTCTAACCGGAGGAGAATTGCCAGCAATGGTTTTAATAGATGGCATCACTCGTTTAATAAAAGGGGTAATAAAAGAAGATTCTTTAAAAGAAGAATCTTTTAGTAAAAGCCTCTCTCAAGGAGAAAAAGATTTGTATTATGAATATCCTCAGTATTCGCGGCCAGAAATTTTTTATCCTAATTTAAAAAACAAAAAAATTTCGTGGCGAGTTCCTCGAATTCTTTTAACAGGAGATCATAAAAAAATTTTAGAATGGCGGAAAAAACACCAAAAAAAAGTAAGAAATTAAAAATAATTTTTAAAAGAAATGTTTAAAGTTATTTTTAAAGCCAAAGAGAAAAAATATGAGATTCGCTTTGAAAAAGGGGAAGATTTTGTAATTTTACTTGACAAATTTTTAAAAAAGAATAAAATAGATAAAAGGGAAATTAACCATTTTAAAGTAAGACAAGAAGGAGAAAAAAGTTTTATCTCAAAAAGGATAGTTTTAACTATTATTAAAGCAATAGGACTTATAAAAAAATACCGCCAAAACCTTGTCTGATGTTTTTAAACTTTTAAGCTAATTATAAAAATTTTTTACCTATTTTAAAATAGGTTTTTGTTTTTTGCTTTTTAAAATTTAAATGTCTAGCGCTTTAGAAATAAAGAATTTTTCTCGTTCCAAGTCACAGGGTTTAATAATTCCAAGTTTAACCGAGTTTCAACTGTCTTCTTTTAACTGGTTTATTAAACAAGGAATCAAAGAGGTGTTTGAAGAATTAACGCCTATTTTTGATTATACTCAAAAGGAATTAAAATTGGAGTTTAAAGATTATCATTTAGAAGAACCAAAACTTTCGGAAAAACAGGCTAAAGAAAAGCAATTAAACTACGAAGCCTCTTTGAGGGTAAAATTAAAATTAACAAGTTTAAAAGATAATACTTCAAAAGAGCAAGAAGTTTATTTTGGCGATATTCCCCTAATAACCCCCCGTTCCACTTTTATTATTAATGGTATAGAAAAAGTGGTTATTTCTCAAATTATTCGTTCGCCAGGAGTCTATTTCAGTTCGGTAAGATTGAAAGGAAGAAAATTATTCGGGGCAAAAGTTATTCCTTATCGAGGGGCTTGGTTAGAGTTTGAAACCTCAACTGACGGCGCAATTGAAGTAAAAATTGATAGAAAAAGAAAAGTGTCGGTGACCGAACTTCTAAAGATTTTTGGTTTGAAAGATGATGAAGAAATTAAAAAAGTTTTTAAAGAAGAGGAATCAATTTATCCGCATAAATACATTGAGGCCACTTTACAAAAGGCTTCTTCTACTTCTCAGGAAGAGGCTTTTATTGAGGTATATCGTCGATTAAGACCCGGCGAACTACCAACTTATGATAGCGCGCGCGATTTGATTAATAATATGTTTTTCCGTTTAGACCGTTATGATTTGGCCAAAGTTGGAAGATATAAACTCAACCAAAGATTAAATTTAAATAAACCAATTAATCAAAGAAATCTTGATTTAGAAGATTTAATTAGTATTGTTAAAGAAATTATCCGTTTAAATAATGACCCAAAAGCAAAAGATGACGATATTGATCATTTAGGGAATCGGCGGCTAAGAATAGTAGGAGAAATATTACAAGATAAATTCCGGGTAGGTTTAATGAGAATGAGAAGAACAATTCAAGATAGAATGGCGCAACTTGATCCTTTAACTTTAACACCGGCTGCTTTGATAAATCCCCGGCAGATGGTTAGCGCTTTTAAAGAATTCTTTAATGTTTCTCAGCTTTGCCAATTGATGAATCAAGCAAATATGCTTTCTGAATTAGAACATAAAAGAAGAATTACACCAATGGGGCCAGGAGGTTTAGTTCAAGAACGAGCAGGGATTGAAGTTAGAGACATACATCAGAGCCATTATGGCAGAGTTTGCCCTATCCAGACACCAGAAGGAAAAAATATTGGTTTAGTTTTAACCCTTTCTTTGTATGCGCGAATAAATGAATTTGGTTTTATTGAGACCCCTTATTTTAAAGTGAAAAAAGGAGTAGTGTCTCGCGAAATTGTTTGGCTTGATGCTTTTGAAGAAAGCAAATACAAAATTGCTCACGCCGGAGTAGCATTAGACGAAAAAGGAAGAATTAAAGATGAGGTGGTTGGAGCAAGGGTGAATTTGGAACCAACTTTAGTTAAAAGAGAAGAAATAGATTTAATTGATGTTTCCCCTCAGCAAATAATTTCCGCTGCTGTTGGTTTAATTCCTTTTTTGGAGCATGATGAATCAAACAGGGCTTTAATGGGAGCAAATATGCAACGTCAGGCAGTTCCTTCGGTTAAACCAAAAGCGCCTTTAGTTTCAACAGGGCTTGAAGAAAAATTAGCTTATGATTCTGGCCAGTGCTTAATCAGTGATGTTGAAGGAGTGGTAGAAGAAGTAGATGCTAATCATATTTTAATTAAAACTTTAAATGGTGAGAAAAAAGAATACCGATTAGTTACTTATGAAAGAAGCAATGAAGCAACTTGTTTGCTTCAAAGGCCAGTTGTTAATAAAGGAGATAAAGTGGAAAAAGGAGATTTATTGGCGGATGGTTCAACTACAGAAAATGGAGTAACTGCCTTAGGACAAAATTTGCTTGTTGCCTTAATTCCTTTTTATGGCGCTAATTATGAGGATGCAATTGTTGTTTCTGAGAGAGTTTTAAAAGAAGATATTTTTACTTCAATTCATTTAGAAGAATTTACTTGTGATGTTGTTGATACAAAATTGGGCCCAGAAATTACTACTTATGATATTCCGAATGTTTCTGAAGCAAAATTAAAGAATTTGGACGAAGAAGGAATAATCAGAATTGGCGCAGAAGTAAAAGCCGGAGATATTTTGGTAGGAAAAGTTTCTCCGAAGGGTAAGGCTGATTTGACACCTGAGGAAAGATTACTTCAGGCAATATTTGGCGAAGAGACAAAAGATGTTAAAGATACTTCGTTATTATTAGAACCATCAAGAGAGGGAAGGGTAATTCGCACGAAAATTTTATCCCGCCAAGCAGGCGACAAATTAGATGTGGGAGTAATAAAAAGGATTAGTGTTGAGGTTGCAGAGTTAAGGAAATTAAGAATAGGCGATAAATTGTCCGGCCGCCATGGTAACAAAGGTGTGATTTCAATGATTGTTCCCGAAGAAGATATGCCCTATTTAGAAGACGGAAGGCCAGTTGATATTGTTTTAAATCCTTTAGGAATTGCTTCAAGAATGAATTTGGGTCAAGTTTTTGAAATGCATTTAGGCTGGGCTGCTAAAAAATTAAATTATCGGGCAATTGTGCCGGCGCTTGATGGCCCAACTATTGAAGAAGTAAAACAAGAATTAATCAAAGCAGGTTTACCAGAGGATGGAAAAGTTGTTTTATATAACGGAAAAACTGGTGAACCTTTTGATAAAAAAGTGGCTGTTGGCGTAATGTATCTAATGAAATTAAACCATATGGTAGAAGATATTATTCATATGAGAGCAATCGGGCCATATTCTTTGATTACCCAGCAACCCCTTGGCGGAAGGGCTCATTTTGGCGGCCAGCGATTTGGAGAAATGGAAGTTTGGGCCTTAGAAGGTTATGGCGCCGCCTATACTTTACAAGAAATGTTAACTATAAAATCGGATGATGTTTTGGGCAGAGCCTCGGCTTATGAAGCAATTATTAATGGAGAAAAAATAAAGAATTTAAATATTCCGGCGGCTTTCAATGTGATTTTGAAAGAATTACAATCTCTGGCTTTATCTATTAATTTAATTAATCCTCTTATTCAAAAATCAAATCCCGAATAATTATGCCTTATAAAACAAAAGAAAAAGATTTTTTAAACAAAGAAGGACAAAAAACCGAAGAAAGAATCAGTGATTTCGAAGCATTACAAATAAAGCTTGCTTCACCAGAAGAAATTTTAAGTTGGTCTTACGGAGAAGTTTTAAGAGCAGAAACAATCAATTATCGGACTCAAAAACCCGAAAAAGAAGGTTTATTTTCTGAACAAATTTTCGGGCCGGTAAAGGATTATGAATGCGCCTGTGGTAAATATAAAGGCATTAGATACAAAGGAGTAAAGTGCGATCGTTGTGGGGTAGAAGTTATTCACTCTTTATCAAGAAGGGAAAGAATGGGGCATATTCAATTAGCTGCGCCAGTAACTCATATTTGGTTTTTAAGAAGCGTTCCTTCAAGAATTGGTTTAATTTTAGATATCAGTCAAAATGCTTTAGAGGCAGTTGTTTATTACAATGCCTATATTGTGACTCATGTTGATGAAGAGGCAAAGAAAAAAGTTCTTACAGAAATTGAAAAAGAATACCAAAATAAAGTAAAAAAAATAGAAAGCGAATATAAAGAATTAGAAAAAGAAAACCAGAAAAAAAACAAGGAAGAAAAATTAAAACCCCAAGAAATAAAAGAGAAAAAAGAATTAGCAATTAAAGAATTAAGCGAAGTTAAAGAGAGGGCGATTAATGAATTATTGATGATTAAACCAAAAGCTATTTTTTCGGAAGTAGATTATTTGCTACTTTCCAAAAAATATGGGCAAGTTTTTACAGCAGAAACAGGCGCCGCGCCAATTAAAAGATTTTTGGAAGAAATTAATCTTAATGAATTGCAAAAAAAATTATTGGAAGAAATAGAAAAGCAAAGAAGAAAAGGACAGGTAGAAAATAAATTAATCAATCGCTTAAGACTGGTAAGGGCTTTTATTAAATCAAAAACCAGACCAGAATGGATGGTTTTAACGGTTTTACCAGTGTTGCCTCCGGATTTAAGACCAATGGTTCAATTAGAAGGCGGAAAATTTGCCTCTTATGATTTAAATGATTTATATCGTCGAGTAATCAACCGCAACAACCGATTGAAAAAATTATTAGAACTACGCGCTCCGGAGGTAATAGTCAAGAATGAAAAAAGAATGCTTCAAGAAGCGGTTGATGCTTTGCTTGATAATTCCATTAGAAAAGTGAGCAGTTCAACACCAATGCATGCTGCCCAACATCGACCTTTGCGTTCTCTGGCAGATTTACTTTCTGGTAAACAAGGTCGTTTTCGCCAACATCTTTTAGGAAAAAGAGTTGATTATTCAGGAAGATCAGTAATTGTTGTTGGTCCAGAATTAAAAATTGATGAGTGCGGAGTGCCAAAAAGAATGGCTTTAGAGATTTTTAAACCTTTTGTGATTGCTGAATTAATCAAAAGAGAAATAGTTCATAGCCCAAAAATTGCTAATCGTTTAATAGAGGAAGGGCCGGATATAGTTTGGGAAATATTAGAAAAGGTGGTTGAAGACAAATTAGTGCTTTTAAATCGAGCGCCAACTCTTCATCGTTTAAGTATCGAAGCTTTTAAGCCTAAATTAGTTGAGGGTCTGGCTTTAAGACTTCCGGCATTAGTTTGTTTGCCATTTAATGCTGATTTTGATGGCGACCAAATGGCAATTCATTTACCATTAACTGAAGAGGCTCAAATGGAAGCAAGAACAAAAATGTTAAGCTCTTTGGGTTTAATCAAGCCGGCTGACGGTGAACCAGTGATGTTTCCTCGATTAGAGATGGTTTTAGGGATTTACTGGTTGACAATGGATTTGCCGGAAGAAGACGAAAAGCCGATTAAAATTTTTACTGATGAAAAAGAGGCGCTTTTAGCTTATGATTTAAAAAAGATTAAACTTCATGAGAAAATTAAAGTTAGGATAGAAAAATTAAATAATGAATTAGTAGAAACAACTGTTGGCCGAATTATCTTTAATAGCATTTTGCCAAAAGAAATACCTTTCATTAATAATCAATTAAATTCAAAGGACTTAAAAAATCTTACAAGAGAGATTATAGAAAAATTAAAAGATTTTAAAGAAAGCGCCGAGGTAATTAACAAAATGAAAGATTTAGGATTTCTTTACGCTACCTTATCAGGGATTTCTTGGAGTTATAGTGATTTAAAGATTCCCCCAGAAAAGTATTCAATTATTAAAGAAACCAAAAAGAAAGTAGAGGAAATCAATAAACAATACGAGGCGGGTTTGTTAACCGAAGAAGAAAGAAAAGTTTTAGAGCAGGCGCAATGGCGGGAAGCAACAGATTTAGTTTCGGAAAAAGTTCCCCAGAAATTTAAACCTGATGATTCGGTTTTTGTCATTGTCAATTCTGGCGCAAGAGCCAGTTGGATGATCGCCTCCCAAATTATGGGAATGAAAGGATTAGTGGTTAATCCAAAAGGCGAATTAATTGATTTGCCTATTTTATCCTGTCATCAGGAGGGTTTTAATGTTTTGGAATATTTTGCCGCCTCTCATGCTGGAAGAAAAGGATTGGCTGATACTGCTTTAAAAACCTCTTTTGCTGGTTATCTTACGCGCAGATTAGTTGATGTCAGCCACGAAATTATTGTTCGTGAGGAGGAATGCGGAACGAAAAAGGGATTAACTATTAATAAACAAGAGGTGGAGAAAGAAGGTGAAAGTTTTGAAGATAAAATATACGGCCGCTATGTTTTAGAGGATGTTAAAGATAAGAGAGGTGCTTTAATAGCCAAAGCCAACACTTTGATAGATTATAATTTGGCAAAAAAGATAGCCCAATCTGATGTTGAGGAAGTCATTATTAGGTCTCCTCTTTATTGTCTTTCAAGAACCGGAGTATGCCAGAAATGTTATGGAATGGATTTAGGCTGGAAAAAACCTGTTGAATTAGGGGAAGCAGTGGGGGTGGTGGCGGCTCAGGCAATTGGTGAACCCGGTACGCAATTAACTTTAAAAACATTTCACTTGGGAGGAGTGGCGCGGGCAGTTGACATTACTCAAGGTTTGCCAAGGGTAGAAGAGCTATTAGAGGCCCGGACTCCAAGAGGTGAAGCTACAATTTCTGAAGTTGATGGCGAAGTGGTTGATATAGAATTAATTAATCATCAACGCTATATTAGAATTAAACCTTTTCATTCGGATTCTTCTAATAATGAAAAAAGAAGAGGAAAAATAAAGAAAAGAGATTTGATAGAATATGTTGTTCCAGAAATTACTACTCTTTATGTCAAAAAAGGAGATAAAGTAAATAAAGGAGACCAGCTTTGCGAGGGTAATCTTGATTTAAAGAAAATTTTAAATATCTTAGGCGAGGAAGCATGTCAAAAATATATTTTAAAAGAAGTAAAAAAGGTGTACAATCTTGCTGGCGCAAAAATTAACGATAAGCATTTTGAAATTATTATTAGACAAATGTTTTCTCGGGTAAAAATAACGGAAGCAGGAGATAGCGATTTTATCGTTGGTGAGATTGTCTCCAAAAATCAATATCTTAATGAGGTTGATCGATTAAAAGCCCTTAAAAAAGAACCGCCAAAAGCAGCCCAAGTGATAAAAGGTATCAAAGCAGTGTCTTTAACTTCTGAAAGCTTTTTGTCTGCGGCTTCTTTCCAGGAAACTTCTCGGGTTTTGATTCAAGCGGCCCTTGAAGGAAAAGTTGATTATTTGAGAGGTTTGAAAGAAAATGTTATTATTGGTCGTTTAATCCCTGCTGGCACAGGCTTTAGAAAATAAAATTAGAAAAAATTAAAAAAATTCAAAAATTTTTCTATTATGGAGAAAGAAGAAATTAAGAAAGTAGAAACTAATTCTAATTTTCCTCAACATATTGGAATTTTAATTGACGGCAATCGACGCTGGGCAAAAGAAAAAGGGCTCCCTTCTTTTCGAGGACATCTAAGAGGAATTCAAAGAGTGGTAGAAATAATAAGATATGCTAGAAAAAAAGGAATAAAAGTTTTAACTCTTTATGGTTTTTCGACGGAAAATTGGAAAAGAAGTAAAGAAGAGGTTAATTATTTAATGAATCTTTTTACAGAATTTGCTAGGCGGTATGCTAAAGAATTTCATAAATTAGGAATTCGCTTTCGTCAGATTGGAAAGAGAGATCGTCTCCCAAAAACTCTAATGGAGGAAATTATAAAAGCTGAAAAAATTACTAAAAATAATAAAGAGATGGTGGTTAATATTGCTTTAGATTATGGCGGCCGAGATGAAATAGTAAGGGCAATAAGAAAAATTGTTTCAAAGAAACTGAAACCCAAAGAAATTACGGAAGAGGTATTAATGGAGTATTTAGATACAGAAGGTTTGCCAGATGTGGATTTTGTGATTAGAACTTCGGGAGAAATGCGCCTCTCAAATTTTTTGCCTTTACAGACAACTTATGCTGAATTTTATTTTCCTAAAATCTATTGGCCAGATTTTGACAAAAAACAATTTGATTTAGCTCTCGAAGAATTTACAAAAAGGCAAAGAAGGTTTGGCAAATAATTAATTTTTTATCAATTTGTGCTATAATATAAAAAATGTTTTAAAACATTAAATTTAACTATCATGCAGGAGAGCCAAATGAGAAAAGTTTTAATTAGCTTTTTAATTATTTCTTTAGCAGGTGGTTTTCTTTGTGGCTTTTTAGGGGGCTTTTATTCTTTAAAAATTCTTCAGCCTCAATCTTTACCCCCTTCTCAAAAAGAAACTTCTGGTTTAGAAAGTTTAAGTTATGAGGAAAAAATAGTCAAAGTAGTCAAAGCCAGCGAAAATTCAGTCGTAAGTGTTATTGCTTCAAAGGATTTGCCAGTTTTGGAAAAATATTACATTAATCCTTTTGAAGAATTTCCCGATTTTTTTCCTTTTGGTTTTGAGTTTCAGATTCCCCAATATCGGCAAAAAGGAACACAAAAACAAGAAGTGAGTTCTGGCTCGGGATTTATTGTTGATAGCCGAGGATATATTATTACTAATAGACATGTGGTGAGTGATGAATCTGCAGAATATACAGTTTTAACTAACGATGGTAAAAAATATCCGGCAAAAGTTATTGCTCGCGATCCAGTAGAAGATTTTGCCGTATTAAAAATAGAAGCAAATAATTTAACTCCTTTAAAATTAGGAGATTCAAAAAAGATTGAAATTGGGGAAAGTGTAATTGTTATTGGCAATGCTTTGGGCGAATTTAGAAATACTGTTTCTGTGGGAGTGATTTCTGGTTTATACCGTACAATTCAGGCAGCAGATTCTTTCGGAAATATTCAGACCTTAAATGATGTGATTCAAACTGATGCGGCAATTAATCGAGGCAATTCCGGCGGTCCAGTTCTCAATTTAAAAGGTGAAGTGGTAGGAATGAGCACCGCCATGGTTTCCGGCGCTCAAAATATTGGTTTTGCTATTCCGATTAATAAAATTAAAAGTGCTTTAAGTCAGGTAATTGAAACCGGAAAAATTAAAATTCCATTTTTAGGGGTGAGATATGTTTTAGTTGATAATCAAATTCAAGAGGAAAAAAATTTAAAATATGACTACGGCGCTTTAATTGTTAAAGGTGATAAAGAAGAAGAGGCAATAGTTAAAAATTCTCCGGCTGATAAAGCAGGATTAAAAGAAGGCGATGTGATTTTAGAAATAGATGGCAAAAAAATTAATAAAGAAAACAATTTAGCCAATTTAATTAGAGAATATAAGGTAGGAGATACAATCACTCTAAAAATTAACCGAGGAGAAAAAATTTTTGAAGTCAAGGTAACTTTAACTGAAAGGAAAGAAAAATATCAATAATAAATAATTAACAAATTAAATTTGAAATTTTTAATTTTTGAATTTTGATTTACTATTATGCCTCTTGGTCGTTTTACTAATAAAGCCCAAATAGCCTTAGAAAAAGCCCAGCAAATGGCTTTTGAGAGAAATCAGGGAGAGATGCGCGCTCTTCATCTTTTATATACTTTACTTGATGAAGAATTTAATATTAGGGAGTTATTAGACAAAGAATTAAAAGTACCAGTTGATAATTTAATGAAAGATATTTTAGAAGAGATTATTAAACTGCCAAGAATTTATGTCACCTCAAGCGCCTTTGCCACCATGCCTTTATCTCAAGAATTAATGTTAATTATTGAAAGCGCGGCAAAAAAATCTTACGAAGATAAAAATGAATATATTTCGCCAGAATATCTTTTTTATGGTATTCTTGCCACTAAAAATTCTGCTCAAGAAATTTTAAATAAATATCAAATTAAAAAAAGCGACTATCTTGATGCCTTATTAAAATTTAGCCAAGGAGAAAAAATAACTGACGAATTTCAGGAATTACAAGAAAATAATTTGGAAAAATACACTCAAGATTTAACCAAAATGGCAGAGGAGAATAAATTAGACCCAGTGATTGGCAGAGAAAATGAGTTGCGGCGAGTAATGCAGATTCTTTCTCGAAGAACAAAAAACAACCCTATTTTATTAGGTGAGGCTGGTGTAGGAAAAACGGCCATTGTTGAAGGATTGGCCCAGTTGATTGCCAAAGGTGAGGTACCAGAAGCTTTAAGAAATAAAAGAATTATTTCTTTAGATTTGGGTGCTTTAATTGCTGGTACTCGTTTTCGCGGCGAATTTGAAGAAAGATTAAAAAATTTGTTGAAAAAGATAAAGAAAGAGTCAAATATTATTGTTTTTATAGACGAAATTCATACTTTGGTTGGTGCCGGAGCAGCCGAAGGAGCAATTGACGCTTCAAATCTTTTAAAGCCAGCTTTAGCCAGAGGAGAACTGCGGGCTATTGGGGCAGCGACTTTTAAAGATTATCGGGAATATATTGAAAAAGACCCGGCTTTAGAAAGAAGATTTCAGCCAGTTATTGTTGAAGAACCATCGCCTGAGGAAGCAATTGCTATTTTAAGAGGACTAAAGGAAAAATACGAACTTCATCATGGGTTGAAAATCTCAAACGAAGCAATTACCGCAGCTGTTCATCTATCCGTTCGTTATATAACTTCTCGCTTTTTGCCTGATAAAGCAATAGATTTAATTGATGAAGCCGCTTCTTCTTTAAGTTTAGAAATTGGCAGTCTGCCTTTGCCTATTTTGGAATTAACTAAAAAAATTAAATCATTAGAATTAGAAAAAGAAGCTCTAAAACAAGAGTCTTATTTAAATAAAGATCAACTTAAAAAAGTTGAATCAGAAATTAAAAAATTAAAGAAAAAATTAGAAGAGATTAATAAAAAATATGAAGAAGAAAAGAATCTCTTTCTCTCAGTGAGTAATATTAAAAAAGAAATTGAAAATTTAAGAAAAAAAGCAGAAGTAGAAGAAAGAGAAGGGCATTTGGATAAAGTGGCGGAAATATATTATGGAAAAATTCCTGCTTTAGAAAAAGAGCTTTTAAATAAAGAAAAGCAATTAAACTCAATTCCTTTAGAAGAGAGGTTCCTTAAAAATGAAGTAACTGCTGAAGATGTTGCGCGGGTTGTTTCTCGTTGGACCGGCATTCCAGTGGCAAAAATGTTAGAGGAAGAGACTAAAAAATTAATACGGATAGAGGAAGAACTTAAAAAAAGAGTTGTTGGACAAGAAGAAGCAATTAAGGCAGTAGCTAGGGCAATTCGAAGAGCAAGGGCAGGAATAGCCGAAGAAGAAAGACCATTGGGTTCTTTTATGTTTTTAGGACCCACTGGTGTAGGAAAAACTGAATTAGCCAGAGCATTGGCAGAATTTATGTTTTCCGATGAAAAATCTTTGATAAGGTTTGATATGTCTGAATATATGGAAAAACATACTGTTGCAAGATTAATTGGTTCTCCACCAGGCTATGTGGGTTATGAGGAGGGTGGACAATTAACCGAGGCTGTAAAGCACCGACCATATAGTCTTATTCTTTTTGACGAAATTGAAAAAGCTCACCCAGAAGTATTTAATATTTTACTTCAAATTTTAGATAATGGCCGATTGACAGATGGCCGGGGAAGAACAGTTAATTTTAAAAATACGATTATTATAATGACTTCTAATTTAGGAGGAGAGTATATACAAGAAATGGGGTCGTTAGGTTTTGAAACTCAAGAGAAAAACCAAATCAAAATTAATGAGCAAAAGAACCGCGATTTAAAAGAGAAAATCCTTCAATCGTTAAGAGAATATTTTAGACCAGAGTTTATCAATCGTTTAGATGAAATTATCGTTTTTAATCCTTTAACTTTAAATGATATTTTAAAGATTGTTGAAATTCAATTTACAAAAATAAATAAACGGTTAGAAGCAAAAAATATTTCTTTAGAGTTAAGCGAAAAAGCAAAAGAATTTATTGCTAGAAATGGCTATGAAAAAGAATTTGGCGCTCGGCCGCTGAAAAGATACATTGAGAAAAATGTTTTGGATCCTTTAGCTGATAAATTGATTCAAAAAGAAATTAAAGAAGGAGCGAAAGTATTAGTAGATTTAGACAATAATAAATTAGTGTTAAAAGAAATTTCTAAAGGTAATGAAAGAAAAAAAAGAAAAATTAAGAGCTAATTCTTCAGTTTTTTCTATCTCTCCTTTTAAAAAGAATTTATTCTTTTTTTTAATATATAGTTTAACTTTAATTTTTTTGGTTTTGTTTAGCCACGATTTTTGGTGGATTTTTTTGGGTTTATTAGCAATATTTTTATGGAAGATATTCTCTGGACTTTCTTGGCTTAATTTTAATTTTTTTCTTTTAAGTCTTCTTTTAACCAAAGTTTTAGCCCTTTTTTTTAATCCTTTTTGGCTGTTGATTGTTATATTATTTTTGTTATTTTTGCTATTTAGAAAAATATTTTATAAAAGTTTTCTTCAATCATACCTCTGGCGGTATCTTGCTTTTTATTATCTTTTTTTCTTTTGGCTTTTGGCTTCTTTGGGTCTTTATTTTTTTCTAAACCTATCTTTCAGTTTAAGTTTTATTTTTTTT
>JBMFOQ010000014.1:0-14798 GCA_049969555.1 Minisyncoccia bacterium | reverse complement strand
GCATCGGTTCTTAAATTTAATTCTTTTGAAGTTTGTCTAATGTTTTCTGGAGAAAAATTTGCGCTTTCAATTAAAATAAGCTTTGTATTTTTATCTACTTCTGGCAATTTTCCGCCTTTTATTCCTGCCAAAGCCAAAATTTTTTCTTTATCAGTAATTAAAAGATGATGTTCTTTTAATTGATAAAGTTTATTGTCTAAAGTAAGAATTCTCTCTCCTTTTTTTGCCTGTCTGATAATAATTTCTTTTTTAGGGTGTTTTTCTTTATTAAAAGCCACTTTTTGAAAATCAAAAACATGAAGGGGTTGGCCAGTTAGAAGCATCACATAATTAACTGCATCAACAATATTATTAATTGGCCTTAAACCGCAATCTTTTAAAATGTTTTTAAGCCATAAAGGAGCCTCTTTTACTTTAACCCCAAAAATCGCCCCTATTTCATACCGCTGGCAAAAAGGACTTTGAATTTTTACCTCTACCCAATCTTTTATTCCCTGATTTATTTCTTGTTTTAATTCTTTTTTGGGATATTCAAATTTTTTATCTAAAAGAGCAGCAATTTCTCTTAATAAACCAAAATGTCCTGAACAATCGCTAATTCGATTAGGCAATAAATCCACTTCTAAAACTGGCCTTTTGTTGATATATTTCACCTTTGTTTCTGCTAAATGCATTGTTAGAATCTCCGCCAGTTTTTCTGGTGATTCTTTAAATTTCAAATATTTTTTTAATAAATTGTAGGAAAATTGAATCATTTTAAAATTGTTTTAAAAATCTAATATCAGATAAAGTAAATAGCCTGATATCATTTATTTGATATTTAATCATCGCAATTCTTTCCACCCCTAAACCAAAAGCAAAACCTTGAAGATTTTTTTCTTTATAACCAACAGTTTTAAATAAATCAGGATGAACCATTCCCGCACCCATTATTTCTAACCATTCTTCATCTTCCTTTTGTTTTGATTTAATTTTAATATCCACTTCCACTCCGGGGGTAACAAAAGGGAAATAACTCGGTCTAAATCTAATTTGTATTTCCCTTGTAAAAATTGCTTTTAAAAACTCTTCAACTATAAATTTAAAATCAACAAAATTTACTTCTTGTGAAACCATTAATCCTTCTACCTGATGAAATTGAATATCATGATAAGCATCGGTTGCTTCATGACGAAAAGTTCTTCCCGGCACAATAATTTTAAAGGGTGGTTGATGAGTCTCCATATATCTAATCTGCATGGGTGAGGTATGAGTCCTTAATAATAATTTTGACTTTTGATTTTTGACTTTTGAATTTAACCATAAAGTATCCCACATATCCCGGGCCGGGTGATTTTCCGGAATTCTTAAAGCATCAAAATTATAATACTCATTTTCGATTTCCGGCCCTTCCACTATTTCAAATCCCAAGATGCGAAAGGTTTCTGTAATTTCTTTAAAAACAGAGGTTAAAGGATGTAAAGAACCGATTTCTTTTTTAATTCCCGGCCGAGTAATGTCTATTGTTTCTTTTTGGGCTTTTGCTTCAAAAATTTCTTTTTTCTGATCAAACAGCTGAAATAATTCTTGCCTTATTTCTTGGGCTTTTTTCGCCTGCTTTCTTCTTTGAACTAAAGGAAGTTTTTTAAGATTATCAAAAAATAAAGAAAGGTCACTTTTCCGGCCCAAATATTTTACCCGCCACTTTTCTAAATTTTGTATATTTTCTATGGCTTTAAAACTCTCTTTTGCTTCTTTTTGAAGTTTTTCTAAATCTATCATAAATTGTTCTTTTTTATTTTACCGCAAAAATTACCTTTTTTCAACTACTTTTTCATTGAAAAAATCAAAAAAAAATTGTATAATAGCGATTAGTTTAATAACTAACAACTTAAAAATTCAATCATAATTTTAAATCAAAAAATCCCTTCTTTCTAAGTTATTAGTTTAAGTTTTTAGTTATAAGTTAAATATATGTCTGGTCATTCAAAATGGGCAAAAGTAAAATATCAAAAAGCACAAAAAGACCCAAAAAAGGGCCAGGCTTTTTCTAAAATTACCAATCTGATTACGGTGGCGGCGCGCCAAGGCACAGATATTGAAAGTAATCCAAAATTAAGAATTGCGGTTGAAAAAGCAAAAGAATTGGGAATGCCAAAGGAAAATATAGAAAAAGCAATCAAAAGGGGCAGTGGTGGTTCTTTAGAGGGAAAAAATGTGGAAGAACTTTTAATTGAGGCTTATGGTCCAAAAGGAGTAGCGCTTTTGATTCAGGCAGTGACTGATAACAAAAATCGCACCTTAGCAGAATTGCGTCATCTTTTAAATGAATATTCAGGGAAAATGAGCGAAGGCGGAACAGTGAAATATTTATTTAAAGAATTAGGAAAAATTATCATTGATAAAGAAAAATGGACAGAAAATTTGGCTTTACTGGCAATCGAAAAAGGAACAGAAGATATTAAAGAAGAAGATGATAAAATTTATGTTTTTACTCAATTAAATAAAGTAAACGAATTAAAAAAGTTTTTAGAAGAAAACTTAAAAGTGGAAAATCTGAAAGTAGAACTGGATTTTGTCCCTGATAATTTTATTGAAATAAAAGATCAAGAAACAATTGAAAAATTAGATAATTTATTCTCTGCTTTGGCTGACCATCCAGATATTGAAGAAGTTTATTCTAACGTGAATTATTAATATGGTGATTTTAGGCCTTGATCCTGGAACAACAAGAATTGGCTTTGCAGTCATTAAAGCCTCAAAAAATAATGCTTGCCCAATCTCTTATGGCTGTTGGGAAATCAAAGAAAAAATAAAAGGAGAAAAGCTAGTTATTTTGGCTAAACTTTTAAATAAAACAATCAAAAAATACCGGCCAAAAATAGTTGCCTTAGAAAAAGTTTTCTTTTTTAAAAATGCTAAAACAGTAATGGCTATTAGCGAAGCAATCGGAGTTATTCTCTATATTGCTTTTAAAAATAGAATTAAAGTAGTTGAACTTACTCCTTTAGAAATAAAACAAAATATTATTGGTTATGGCCGGGCGGAGAAAAAAGATATTCAAAAAATTATTCAACTCTATTTTTCTTTTAAAGAACTACCAAAACCAGATGATACAGCTGATGCCATTGCGGTGGCTTTGGCTGGTTTTAATAAATTAATCAAACATAATGCTTAAAAAAATAGTCTTGTTTTTTATATTATTAATTACTTTTTGCCTTTTTTTGGGTGGAGTAGTTTTTATTTATCTTTCAAAAGATTTGCCAAACCCTGCAGATTTTCAAAATCGGGTGATAAACCAATCAACAAAAATTTACGACCGGACCGGAAAAATTCTCCTCTATGAAATCCATGGCGGCGAAAAAAGAACTGTTGTTAGTTGGGACGACATTTCTCCCTATGTTTTTCAAACAATTCTCGCGGCTGAAGATCATACTTTTTATCAGCATCATGGTTTTGTTTTAAAAGGAATTCTTCGAGCAATTATAAATAATCTGCTTAACCGAGGGAGTCTTCAAGGAGGTTCGACTATTACTCAACAATTAGCCAGAAATGCCTTTCTGACTTTGGATAAAACTTTAACGCGGAAAATTAAAGAAGCAATTCTAACAATTGAGATAGAAAGAAGCTGGAGTAAAAAACAGATTCTTTTAACTTATCTTAACCAAGTCCATTATGGTCATAATGTTTATGGAATTGAAGCAGCAAGCCAATTTTATTTTAATAAACCAGCAAAAAAACTAAGTTTGGCTGAGGCTGCTTATTTAGCTGCTTTAATTAAAGCACCGGGTTATTACACTCCTTATGGCTCGCACTTTAAAGATTTAGAAGCAAGAAAGAATTATATTTTAGACTGGACCCTTAAATTAAATTACTATTCAAAAGAAGAAGTTGAAAAAGCAAAACAAGAAAAAGTAACTTTTGTTCAACAGAGTTTTGGTATCAAGGCTCCACATTTTGTAATGTATGTTCGCGATTTTCTTTACAAAAAATTTGGCGAAGAAGAATTAGAAAAAGGGGGCTATACTATTATTACTACTTTGGATATGGAACTTCAAACAATTGCTGAAGAATTAGTTAAAAAATACGGAGATATCAATGAACAAAAAATCGGAGCAAAAAATTTAGCCTTATTAGCAGAAGACCCTAAAACCGGCCAAATTTTAGCAATGGTTGGCTCGCGAGATTATTGGAATATTGAAAGAGAAGGAAATGTTAATGCTGCTTTAAGTATTCGCCAACCAGGTTCTTCTTTCAAACCAATAGTTTATGCCACTGCTTTTAAAAAAGGTTATTTACCAGAGTCATATATCTTTGATGTTGGAATTGATGGCGTAAGAATGAATTTTTCCACTGACCCCAATCATCCTTATTATGTAACTAATTATGATAACAAAACCCGTGGGCCGGTTACTTTTCGCCAAGCGCTTGCCCAATCTTTAAATATCCCTTCAGTAAAAGTTTTATATTTAGCAGGAGTTGAAGAGACAATCAAGACCGCCAAAGATTTTGGCATTACTACTTTAACTGAAAAACCCTCTTTTTATGGTTTATCTCTAGTTTTGGGTGGAGGAGGAGTAAAACTTAATGAAATGGTTAATGCTTATGCTGTTTTTTCTCAGGAAGGAATTTTCCATCCCCAGACTTCTATCTTAAAAATTATAAATAATAAAGGAGAGACTATCTACAATTTTGAATTGGAATCAAAAAAAGTTATAGATCCGCAAATTGCCAGACTAATCACCAGTATTTTATCTGACAATGAAAGCCGGGCACCAACTTTTGGTTATAATAGTCCCTTGTATTTTAAAGGGGTGGATGTGGCAGCAAAAACTGGCACTGACTCTGAATATCGGGATGCGTGGACAATTGGTTATACTACTTCCTTAGTTAGTGGCGTCTGGGCAGGGAACAACGACCGCTCGCCAGTTGCTCCTTCTGGCGCGCCAGGCGTAATGTTAGCTGCTCCTTTATGGCATGAATTTATGGAAAAGGCTTTTAAATTATACCCTCCTTCTAACTTCACTCAGCCTACTCCTTATAATCCAAAAACCTTAGCGCCAAAACCAATGATTAATGGGGAATATATAATCAATCGCCAGTATCAAAACATTCAAACTCACGAAATAAAAACCATAAAAGAAATTCACTCAATTTTACATTATCTCAACAAAGACGATCCCCTTGGCGCTTGTCCTTTAAATCCTGCCTCTGACCCTCAATATCTTTTATGGGAAACAACTGTTTTAAATTGGGCTCAGCAGAACATTCTTAATTATAATACAGAATACAACCAGAATGTAGATTCCAATTGGTATCCTTTAGATTGTGAATCAATTGATACCATTATTGAATTTCCTGATTTACCAAAAATAGAAATTATCAGCCCCCAAGAGGGAAGTTTTATTTCGCAAGATTTAAAAGTTGAAGCAGTCATTAATGGCGCCGGTCCTTTTAAAGTAAATCTTTATTTAAATAACCAATTATTAGGAGAAATGAGTAAAACAAATGAAAATAATTTCTTTTATTTTATTCCCTTTAATATCCTACAATCACAAAATGAAATAAAAATTGAGGCTATTGACAGCCTTAATCAAACAAGTAGTTCTTCAAGGATTTTCTTTAAACAACTTTAATTTAGATTGTTGTTAAAGGTACCAGAATATACAAAAAATCATTTTCTTCTCTACCTCGAATTAAAACCGGGGTATTTTCTTTATTTAAGCCAATAAAAATTTCTTCTCCTCGCGAAGCTTCCAAACCATCTAAAAAGAAACGATAATTAAAACGAATCTCTAATTCTTCACCACTAATTTCTAAGGGGTTTAATAAAGTTTCGCTTTGGCCCAAAGCCGGCTCTCGGGCCTCTAAAACCACTTCCTTCTTTGAAGGATTAAATCTAAATTTAACATCATTTATTTTCCCGCTAAAAATTCCAGTTACTTTGATTGCCTCTTTCAGATCATTTCTTTTTAAAATTGCCTGTTTTTCAAAATTTAAGGGGATTGCTTTTTCATATTCCGGATACTGAGCATTGATAATTCTTGAAATTAACCTTACTTCCTCGGTCATAAACTGAATTTGATTTGGA
Source organism: Minisyncoccia bacterium (assembly GCA_049969555.1). Lineage (GTDB taxonomy): Bacteria > Patescibacteriota > Minisyncoccia > UBA6257 > UBA6257 > DAOOKJ01. The sequence goes on along the minus strand of JBMFOQ010000014.1, from coordinate 8,728 downwards.
TCAGGAGAAATAGTAATTATTGGCGAACTTTCTTCAATTTCTTCACTTAAAATTTTTATCACTTCTCCAATAGTTCTTAGAGGAACAATTGCTTGCCAGTCTTCTTTGATATTTGTTTTGATTTTCTCTAAGGGAATGGTTTTTACTGCTAAACGATATCTATCAGTTCCAACAAGTTTTAATCCTTCTTTTTCTAATTTAAAAAGAACACTTGATAATTCAGGATAATTAGCACTATAACCAATACTTAAAATTACCTGCTCTAATCCTTCTTTTAGAAGAGACTTTTCTATTTCTAGGTATTTGTCAGTTTTAATTTGAGGAATAATGGGAAAATCTTCGCTATTAAAACCTTGAAAAAGAGCTTTAAATTTTCCGCTTTCCGCTCTTAAATTATTTTCTTTTGCTTCCAAATTAATTTTTTCTTCTGTCAAACTATTTAAAAAATTGTTAAAAGTTTTTGCCGGAATTACTACTTTTCCTTCTTTTTCTGTTTTTCCTAAAACATTAATTTCAATTCCAATTTCTAAGTCAGTGGCTTTAATATGAATTTTGTTTTTATTTGTTTCAATTAATAAATTATTTAAAATTGGCAGAGTAATATTTTTACTGGTTATTCTTTCTGCTAAGCCTACTGCCTTTTTAAAACTATCCACTAAAGTAATAAATTTCATATTATTAAATTATTTATTTATTATTTTTATTAGAAAATTTAATTTTGGGGATAAAAAGAATTTGAAAGATAAAATAAAGACAGTTTTTATTAAAATTTTTTAATAAATAGTGAATAAGTTGTTTAAAAACCTTTTATAACTTTTGAATAACTTTTTAAAATTTCTCTTTTGTTTATTTAACTTGAAAACTATCCACCAGTTATTAACAGTTTTTTTACTTATTATACAACAAATCTTTTAATACAAGAATTTCTTGGGCAAAAACAGGATTTTTTTCTAATTCTTGATTAATTTTTTTACAAGCATGAATAATTGTTGTATGGTCTCTTTGGTCTAACTTTTCAGCGATGTGGCTGTAAGCATATCCTAATTCTTCTCTTAATAAATACATAATAATTTGCCTTGGTTTAACTAATTCTTTTTTTCTTGAATGACTTAAAATTTCTTCTTCCTTTAAATCGTAGAAACTGGCTACTTTTTTGATCACTTTTTGGGGAGAGATATATTCGCTGGGTTTGTTTAAAATCGAAGAGAGAATTTTTTTAGTTTCTTCTAAAGTTAGGGGTTTGTTTTGTAGTTTTGCCTGGGCTATCAAGCGGTTAAGCCCACCCTCGAGATCACGGATATTTTTTGTAATTATTTCAGCTAAATAGTATAAACTTTCTTCGGGAACTAAATTTTTTGTGGCTTCATTTTTAGTTTTTAAAATAGCAACCCTTGTTTCTAAATCAGGGTAGCCAATATCAGCTGTCATTCCTCCTTCAAACCGCGAGCGCAATCTTTCTTCAATCGAAGGAATCGCTTTTGGGGGTCTGTCAGATGTAAAAACAACTTGTTTATTTTTTTGACTTAGAGTATTAAAAGTGTGGAAAATTTCTTCCTGGGCTTTATCTTTTCCAGCAATAAACTGGATATCGTCAATTAAAAGCAAGTCTAAATCACGGAATTTGTTTTTAAAATTGCTCATTTTTTGCTCCATTATCGCTCTTACTAAATCTTCGGTAAATCTTTCAGCACTAACATAAAGGATTTTAAATTTCTTTTTTTCTTGTTTGAGTTTGTTGCCAATTGCCTGAAGCAAATGAGTCTTACCTAAACCTACTCCTCCATAGATAAACAGAGGGTTATATTTTGTACCGGGATTTTCCACTACTGCCAAAGCAGCGGCATTTGCCAATTCATTATAAGAACCAACAATAAAATTTTCAAAAGTATATTTTGGGTTGAGATTAGTTTCTAAATCAATGGTTAGCTCATAAAAGGTGGGTTGATTTTCTAAAGTTTTATTTTTTTTCAGCCTAAATTTTTTTCTTGCTTCCAGCGCTTCTTCTGGTTCAATAGAGGTTGGGCTTTCTGCTACCAGATATTCAACTTTTTTAATGCTTGGCTCTAAATTTACAAGAATTTGGTAGATATTTTTATGGTATTTATTTTCTATCCATTCTTTGGCAAAGCTTGAAGAAACTCCAATATAGACAACACCATCTTTTATCTCCTTGATAAACGAATTTTTAAACCAAGTAAGATAATTAGCTTTTGAAATGCTAAGCTTAATTTCTCCTAATGTTGCCTTCCAAAGCTCTGTCAAATTCATAGTAAATTTAAAGATAATTTAAAATTGATTTTATTATATAAATTATATAGACTATAAAAAATATAAACAAACAAAAACCAATAGTCAAATTTTTTCTTTGGGGATAAACTGTTGATAAGTAGTGGATTATAAAAAATTACCCTGAAATTTTTATTGACCAATCAAGTAAAATATGATAAACTCATAATAAAGAATTTTTAAAATATGTCTACAACTTATCAACCAAAAAAGAAAAAAAGATTTAGAACTCATGGATTTTTAAAAAGAATAAAAAGTAAAAGCGGCCAGAAAATAATTAAACGGAGAAGGCAAAAAGGAAGGGTAAGACTTGCTCCTTAATTTATTATTTGAAAAATGATAAAAAAAAGACAGAGAATTCCTTCTTTATTAATTCCTCAAATTTTTCAAAAAGGAAAAGTAAAAGAAAATGAGGAAGTCAAAATTTATTATTTAAAAAATAGCCTGAATTATTGCCGCTTTGCTGTTGTAATTTCAAATAAAGCCACTAATAAATCAGTTTTAAGAAACAGAATAAAACGTCAAATTAAATCAATTTTAAAACAGTGGGAAAAAGAAAAAGAAGGATTAAAAAGTAAATTTGATTTAATCATTGTGGTTAAAAAATTCATTTTAAAAGATTATCAATCGCTTAAAGAAATTCTTTTCTCCTTTTTAGAAAGTTTAAATTAATTTTAATGCAGCAACTTTTCTATCTTCTTTTTTTAAAACCTTTATTTAATTTTTTAGCCTTTTTATGTTTAGTTTTTAATAATAACCTTGGTTGGGCGATTTTAATTTTAGCCATAGGAATACGTTTTTTGATTTGGGCTTGGTACAAAAAAATGTTTTTTTCCCAAAAGAAACTTCAGGCAATTCAGCCAAAAATGCAGGAAATTCAAAAAAAGTACAAAGATGATCCCCAAACCGCCAATAAGTTAGTTTTTGAGCTATTTAAAACAGAAAAAGTTAATCCTTTTGGTTCTTTTGGTTATGTTATTTTTCAATTTTCTTTATTTTTAGGAACGTATTGGAGTTTAATTAATTTAATAAAAGATGGTTGGGCAAATCATCTTTATTCTTTTATTCCGAAAATCACTTTAAACTATAGATTTTTTAATATTTTAGACTTACGTCAGCCAAGTTTTACTCTATCCTTTATCTATTTTGTTTTAACTTTATTAACTACTTTGATTGTACAAAAAGAAACCTCTCAGAATAAATTCTTTTTATTTTTTCCTTTTTTAATTCTTTTACTTTATAAAAGTTTTCCTAGTGCTTTATTACTTTTTTGGTTAGGATTAAGTTTAGTTGGTTTAATTCAGGAGATATATTTAAGAAGAAAAAAAATGGAAATAAAACAAAATAAATAGAGTAAAACGAAAAAGAAAAATGAAAAAATAAGAATAAAAAAATAAGAAAAATTAATTTTAAAAATGGAAATTACGTTGGTAAAAAATTTTTTGGAAAATTTGTTAAAAATCGCTGGTTTTCAAGACAGTAATTTAGAAATTAATGAAGATTATTCAGAAAAAATAATAAAAATTAATATCAGAACTGAGGATTCAGGAATTTTAATTGGAAAAGGTGGAGAAAATTTGAAAGCCTTTGAATTTGTTTTAAATACAGTTTCAAAAAAATTAATAAAAAGTTTTGATTGGCATATAGTTTTGGATGTAAATAGTTACCGGACAGTTTATGAAGAAAAACTTCGTGAATTTGCCCGTCAAGCAGCTCATAAAGTTTCTCTTTCAAAAAGACCATTAGAACTGCCGCCAATGCCAGCAAAAGATAGAAGAATTATTCATTTAGAAATTGCTTTAAGAAGCGATGTTAAAACTGAAAGTATTGGTGAAGGGGAAGAAAGACATATTATTATAAAACCAGTTGAAGAAAATAAAATTTAAGGATTTAAGGAAGACGTAAATGGAGATGCGGTTGATTTCTTCCTGTTTCTGCCCAGACCTCAATTGTAACTCCATTTAATTGAGTTCGACAAATAAGTTTGTAGTCTTCTCCTAATATTGAACCCGTATAATTTGGACATAGTACCCTCGCTAAAGCGGTAGTGCACTCTGCGGGAGTTATGTTTGAGCTAATGTTATTAAGAGTGACATCAACTGCTTTCCCATCTTTATGAGATGAATTTGGCACCTCACAATAGTAATGGTCACTAATAAAAGGAGATATTTCTATAATGTCGCTACATTTGTATGGAGTATTTTGAGCGACCGTCTTGGCAGTTTCTTTTGCTTTGTCTGGCAAAGATAGTAGGGCTTTGATTAGATCACCGTTAATAGTTGGACACTCCGGGAATTTAGGTAAAGTAATACAATTAGCGTCGTCATAATTGCTATTAGCTATAGGGTCAGTACATTTATTATTTATAACATCGTTAAGATCCCTTTGAGCCGCGGCAAAGGAGATCGTAATCCTGCCGGAATTATGGAGACTTAGAAGTTTTTTAGCATTATTAATAGTTTCTTGGGAATGGTTTGGTTTAGGTTGAGGAGAAGGAGGAGAAGGAGGAGAAGGAGGAGAAGGAGGAGAAGGAGGAGAAGGAGGAGATGTAGTTGAATTTTGATTTGCTAAATTCGAAATTCTTAAAATATCCGGATTTATTGTGTTTAAAATTAGCCAAAAAGCAAAAAGGAAGATTAAACCAATGATTGCTGCTGAAATATATTCTAAAGCTGATTTTTGTTTTTGAGGATTTCCTCCAGATACTAAATAAAGAATTCCACCATAAACAATCATTATAAAAGCAAGAATACCTGATATTTTAAAAATATAGCGAATTAAAAGTTTAACAAATTCGGCTAATGTCATTCTTTGTAGACTTTCGCCTTTTTTTGCTATTCCTGGAATGCCAGTTTCAAATTCATAAGGAATAACACTTGTTGGACTTTGAATTTCTGGAGGCAACCCCTTTGGAGTAGAATCATTATTATCTGGAGAAAATACGACACAGCAAACAGTCCCTATAGGACACCCAGTGGCCGAACTATCAATATAGTAACCTAGGTTATTTAGGGATTCGCAAATATCTTCAGGATAACAATACCCTCCTTTCTCGCTACAGGTTTTTGCCAAAACAAAATTAAATTTAAGACTAAAAAAAACCCAAAAAGCCGAAAGAGTAAATATTAAAAAAACGCTAATTTTTTTTTGTCTTGTCATGATTTTTTAGATACTATATTTTATTATATTTTAAATTATTTTTGGAGATATTTTTGGAGATTTGGCTATTTTTTCCAAAACCACCGAGAACTTTTTATTTTTATTTACTTGATAAATAATAAAAATGGTTAGAAGAGATAAAGGAAGAATGTTTAAAACAGGAACTAAATCTCCTAATTGGCCCAATGCTGTTAGAAAGATCTGTGTTTGTTTTAATTTTTTGTAATTTCCGCCGAGAAATAAAAAAAGAATTATTAGACCGCCTAAAAGAAAAGAAACAATCCAGATAAGAATTGAGCCAATAACCGGAATGAGCCCAAAAATAAATTCTAATAAATCTTTTAATCCTGCTACAAAAAATAATATTATCCAGAAAGATTGATTAAGTGATTGCTCTTCTTTAGGACTTTCTTTTTTTATTTCTTTTGTTTGAGTTGGCTGGGATTTTTGGCTTTGTGTTTCCTGCTTTGGTGGCAGCGTTTGGTTTGTTTGTTCAGGATCTAAATGGTTTTTTAAAGAGTTATTAGTCATTCTTTTATTATTCTCTTATTTTTGAATTTCTTCTTTTGCTTTTTGAATTTTTAAAATTTGTTGAGGGTTGGAGGTGATAATTTGGTCTTCAGTATAGGAGGCTAAAATTTGAATTATAGCGTGTTTTTCTTGAGCAAAAAATAGCCCTGTTCCTACTGAGGCTTGTAAAAGAATTGCTTTTTCTTGCTCGGTTAAATTAAAAGCCCTGCCCAATAAATCAATATTTGCCGGAGATTGCTTCAAAAGCAAAGCCAAAGAAGAGTTGGTAATCATTGGTTTGCCATAAGGAGAATTTAAAGCATCTTCAATATCTTGGGTGATAAAAGTAACTCCCATATAGTACTTTCGCGCTCTTTTAATTAAGCCGAAAAGAAAAGAAGCACTTTCTTCATTTTTTAAAAGCCACCATCCTTCATCAACCACGGTTAATCGCTTTTTTAAATTTTTTCTAATAGAGGTCCAAATATAATTTAAAACTACATACATTGCAATTGGTCTCAATTCTTCTTCTAAGTCTCTTATACCAAAAACAACTAATCTGTTGGTAATATTAATGTTTGATTGCTGATTAAAGAAACCAGCATAAGTGCCTTTGGTATATTTATGAAGTTTAGCAGCTAATTCCTCACCACCTTCTATTCCTTTAAGAATTTCTTGGAGGTCTTCTAAAAGAGGAGGGGTTTTTCTTTCGTTCATATTTTCTGGAAAAATGTCTCTTGAGGCATAAGTTTGAACTAAGGCTTGGTCTAAAATAATTTCTTCTTGAGGTGATAATCCGTTAACCATTAATTTTATCAAACCAATAAGATTTAAAATATGACTCCGAAATACTTCTTCGTTGGTTTCATCAGCAGTCACCATTGGTAAATCAAAAGGATTAATATGATCTTCTGAACCAACAGAAATTTTAAAGAAACTGCCGCCAATGCTTTCGGTTAAATAAGCGTACTCATGTTCAGGGTCAATAATTAAAATATCAATTCCTAAAAATAATGATCTTAAAATCTCTAATTTAACTGCATAACTTTTTCCTGCTCCGGATTGGGCCAAAACAATCATATTAGCATTTGGTAAAGAAAATCTGTCAAAAATAATTAAACCGCTGTTAGTTTGATTTACACCATAAAGTACACCTTTATTTTGAGAAAGGTTTAAAGAAACAAAAGGAAAAAGAGTTGAGGCTGGTTGAGAGTTTAAAGGATTAGTCACTAATAATCTATCTAAACCAAGAGGAAGCGAGGCTTCAAAGCCTTCAAAAGTTCTAAAAACAGCCGGCTTAGCATAAATCATTAATTGTTCTAAAAGAGACTCAATACGTTTTTGTGTTTGTTTGAGTTCAATTGGGTTATTAGCATAAAAAGTTATATAAACACCAACATCAAAGAGTCTTTCTTCTTGCTGTAAAATTAAATTTCTTAATTCTTCGATATTTTGAAGGGCGGTTTCAAGAAGAGGATTTCTGACTAAACCTCTTTCTGCTTCAATAGAAATTTGTGCCTGGACCTCGGCTGATTTTTTTCTTAATATTCTTAAAACTTTATTAGTATCTAAAGGATGAAAATAAATAGAGAGATGATAAATTTCGTTTAGGTTTACTAATATTGAAAACCAATTTGAGGCCAAATAATTTGGATAAGTTAGAATAAATAAAGTAGAACAGTATTTGTCTCCTAATTTAAGAAAATTTGGATTAATTTCTAAACCAGCAGGCGCAATTAAATCCTGTAAAGTCGAAACTGCTTGACGGTAGTCAGAAAGGGTATCTTGTTTTTTGGAAAAAATTTTGAAGGGTGACATATTTTATTCAGTTTCTTCTAATGATAAAGAGTTTCCTCCTTCAAGAGAAGGATTATACAAATTAAAAAAAATTTCAATTAACTCTTTGGTTGTTAAAGGTTTTACTTCTAATCCAATTCGATTTAAAGCAGAAACTATTCCTGTTTGGCGAATCATTAGTTGCTGATAATAATTTTCGAATTCTTCGTTGCTAACAACATTTATATTTGAAAAAGATTCTCTTTTTAAATTAATAATTCCTTTCAAAGTATCTTTTACTTGGCCAAGAAAACCTTGTGATTTTATTATTACTGGGTCATAGGGAATTACGATAAAAAACCTTTTTGCCATAATTGCGTTTTCTGAAATTAGAGCTGATAAAAAATTAGTATAATCCTCTCCCTGAATTTTTAAAAGCTCATTAGTTTCTTTAGAAATCTGTTCTTGTAAAAAATTTAGATATGAATCAATATTAACTTTTATAGAGAGGACAGTAACCTCAAAAGAAAATTCTAAGTGATTTAAAAGCTGACGCCAAGCGTTTAGAATTGTCATTTGCTCGTCAGAGGATTTTAAATCAGTATTTATTCCTGAAACTTCTAAAACAGAACGGAGAGAGCCGTTTTTTAGAATGATAATTCCTTTTTTTATTTCCTGGATAGGAATAAGTGATTGAGTTGAAAAAGATTCTTTTGCCATTTTATTTATCTAAAATATTGGAGAGTTCTTTTAAGGTTTTACGATCTAATTGTTTTTTTTGTGAAACTGGCTGAGAAGGAATTTTTTGCTCTGAGGGTTGAGTAGTTTTAAAGCCTTGATAAATTATTTCTTTTTTAAAAACATATTGTCTTGGTAGCCAGAAATAGCGAAACATTGAACCAACTAATTTATAAAGAGGCACGTCATGAAGTTTGCCAAAGGTAATTGCCATAACAAAAGGAGCAAGAATTAAAATAATAGTTAGGCAAAGCCATTT
>JBMFOQ010000013.1:0-15466 GCA_049969555.1 Minisyncoccia bacterium | reverse complement strand
TGGCAACTGCTTTTAGATTGTCTTTATTTTTTAGAAGAAAATATAAAAAAATTAGAAGAAGTGGCAGATTTTATTCCTTTTTATTTTCAAGCCCAATTTTTAAATATTTTGGGAATTAGTCCCTTTTTAGAAGGCTGCGTTATTTGCGGTTCGCAAATTAACACTCATTTTTTTAGTTTTGAAGAAAAGGGGTTAGTTTGTGCCAAACATAAAAAAAGCAATAATCTAAAATTAGACACGAGAAAAATTAGAATTTTAGAGACCCTTTTTAATAATCCTTTAAGCAGATTTAAAAAACCCATTCTAATTTTAGAAATAGTCAAAGAAAAAAAGTTTCTTAAACAGTTTTTTGAGGAGTTTACTTTAAAGGTTAAATCCGCTATAATATAATAAAAAATTAAAAAACAAATATGCAAATACCTCAAGGCAAAAATTTTTTTCAAACTTTTTGGGGCGGAGTAGTGGTAGTTATTCTTATCATTGCCGCGGTTTATTTTATTTATAATTCTTTAAAAGGTAAGGGAGTAAACTTTTTAGTTGAAGGTTCAGACACGGTAAAATCAGGCGAAATTTTAGACCTTCATTTAATCTATAATAATAATACAAGAATTGTTCTTCAGGCGGCGGAGATAGAAGTCAAACTGCCAGAGGGGGTGATTTTTTTAGAAGAGCCGAACAAGGAGGTTGTTAATTTTTATTTAGGCGAAATTAATCCTAAAAGTTTTCAAGATAAATTATTGAAAGTTTTGGTAACTGGCGAGCCAAAAACAACTAAAACTCTTCAAGCAGTTTTTCGCTATCGGCCAAAGACCCTTACTTCCACTTTTGAAATTCCCCTAAGCTATAACATTTTGATTATTGGTTCAACCTTTGATTTAGAAGCGAATTTTCCCAAAGAAGTATTTTTGGGACAAAGTTTTCCTCTGGAAGTAAAGTGGAATAATTTATCTAATCAGGCTTATGACAATATAGAAATAAAAGCAAATTGGCCAGAGGGATTTGATTTAGTGAATTCAACTCCTGAAACAGCATCAGAGTCAGAAAAAAATCAATGGAAGCTCGGAACAGTCTTGCCTAATGGTTCGGGTAAATTAGAGATTACTGGTCTTCTTTCTGGAGAGGCAGGAGAAACAAAAAAAATTTATTTCACTTTAGGAGTTAGAAGAGATAAAGATTTTTTGCCTTTGGAGAAAACTGAAAGTTTTGTTACTTTGGCAAGTAATCCTTTAGAAATAGAAACTTTAGTCAATCAACAAAAAAATTATGTAGCAAATTTAGGCGAGACTTTAAATGTTACTATTAAATTTAAAAATAACTACACTACTTTTTTACGTAATTTAGTTTTAAAAACTACTTTTAACAGTGATATTTTAGACTTTAATACCTTAAGAGCGCCAAAAGCACTTTTTTCTTTAAGAACGCAAACTTTAACTTGGGATGGCTCAAAAGTAGAGGAACTTTATTCTTTAAGCCCACAAGAAAGCGGAGCTTTAAGTTTTTCTATCAGGCTTAAAAGGGATTGGCCAATGGTTTCCTTGGCACAAAAAAATCCAATAATTGAAATAAGAACTACTTTAGAAAGTTCTAATACCCCTGAAGGAGCGCCAGTTAGTGATTTGCCCCGGGCTTTTTCGGTAAATGATATCAAAGTTAATACTCAATGTGATTTAGCAATTACTAGTTATTTTCGTGATGCTTTATCAGGAATTGCCAATCAAGGAAATCTACCTTTAAAAGTAGATGAACCAACAGATTTTACCATTCATTTTAAAGTTTTTAATACTTTCAACAACGTAAAGAATCTAAAGATTAAAACAAGATTGCCCCAAGGAGTAGAGTTTACTTCTCAAATTGCGGGCAATTACGGTGACAATCTTCCAAGTTATGATAAAAATACTCGTCAGTTTGTCTGGGAAGTGCCAAATGTGTCTTTGGGCAGTGGCTATTTAATAAAAGCACCAGAATTAATTTTTCAGGTAAGAGCCACACCCCAGTATAGTCAGATTAATGAGGCAATTACTTTAATCGAAGAAACAACAATGACAGGAATAGACACTTTTACTTTGGAAGAAATCAATAAAACTTATCCTCCAATTAAAACAGATAGGTTAACAGATAAAACAGTTTATCCTTTTCAAGGAATCGTTCAGCCTTAAAATAAAAATGGAAAAAGAAAAGCCTAAAGAAAAGCAGCACAATGATTTAATGAATAAAATAGTTGCCTTAGCCAAAAGACGAGGCTTTGTTTTTCCTTCATCAGAAATTTATGGAGGATTGGCCAATACTTGGGATTTTGGCCCTTTGGGAGTGGAATTAAAAAATAATATAAAAAGATATTGGTGGAAAAAAATAGTTCAAGAAAGAGATGATGTTGTTGGTTTAGACTCCGCCATTATTTTAAATCCTAAAACCTGGCAAGCCTCTGGACACTTGTCAAGTTTTTCCGATCCTTTAGTAGAGTGCAAAAAATGCCATACCCGTTTTCGCTTTGATTATTTAAAAGAAGGAAAATATGGACCAGTGGAATTAACTGATGGCTATCCTCATTGCCCTTTATGCGGCGGAGAATTAACTCAAGAAAAGAAATTTAATTTAATGTTTAAAACCTATTTTGGACCGGCAGAGGAAACTGCCAATATCACTTATTTAAGACCAGAAACTGCTCAAGGAATTTTTTTAAATTTCAAGAATATTTTAAATACTACCAGAAAAAAAATTCCTTTTGGCATTGCTCAAATTGGTAAAGCTTTTCGTAACGAAATCACTCCTTCTAATTTTATTTTTCGCACAAGAGAATTTGAACAAATGGAACTGGAATATTTTGTTTATCCTCGCGAGGATAAAAAATGGTTTAATTATTGGTGTAAGGAAAGAATGAATTGGTATTTAAGTTTGGGTATTAAAAAAGAAAATCTGAGATTTAGAAAGCATTCAAAAGATGAACTGGCTCATTATGCAAAAGAAGCAATAGATATTGAATATCAATTTCCTTTTGGCTGGTCTGAATTGGAAGGAATTGCTAATCGCACTGATTATGATTTAAAAAATCACCAAGAACATTCCAGAGAAGATTTATCCTATTTAGACGAAATAACAAAAGAAAAATTTATTCCTTATGTAATAGAACCCTCGGCTGGTGTAGAAAGAACAATGCTTGCAATTTTAATTGATGCCTGTTATGAGGACAAAGACAGAGTGGTTTTAAAACTTAATCCTAAAATTGCTCCGTTTAAAGTGGCGGTTTTTCCTTTGGTGAGTAATAAAAAAGAACTAATCCAATTAGCAGAACAAATTTATCATCATTTAAAAAGCAAATACTCAGCTGATTTTGATAGTCGGGGAAATATCGGAAAAAGATATTACAGCCAAGACGAAATTGGCACTCCTTATTGTATAACAGTTGATTATCAAAGTTTAACTGATAAAACTGTCACAATAAGAGATAGAGATACTACCAAACAAATTAGAGTAAAAATTTCTGAGATAGATGATTTTTTAAAAAAGCAAATTGAAGAATAGAATTTAATTTTATGTTTAATTACGCTATAAAAAAATTCCCTACTGGTTTAAGACTTTTAATGGTCCCTTCAAAAGAATCATTATCTTTTCAGATAATGGTTTTAGTTAATACGGGAAGCGATTTTGAAACAAAAAGAATTAATGGTATTTCTCACTTTTTAGAGCATATGTGTTTTAAAGGCACAAAAAAAAGGCCTTCAAATTTAATTATTACCAAGGAATTAGATCAGGTTGGGGGCTCTTATAATGCCTTTACTTCAAGAGAAAAAACCGGCTATTATGCAAGAGTCGCTAAAGATTTTAAAGAATTAGCAATTGATATTGTAGCTGATATCTATATCAATTCTCAGTTTCCGGAAAAAGAAATAGAAAAAGAAAAAGGAGTTATTTTAGAAGAAATAAGCATGTATAAAGATTTGCCTCCGAAACTAATTTGGGATTTATGGGAACAATTATTATATGGAAATCAGCCTGCTGGTTGGTCAATTCTTGGCCCAGAAAAAAATATAAAAAGATTTAAAAGAAAAAATTTTCTTAATTATTTTAATCAGCAATATAAAAGTCGTTCAACAATTGTAGTAACAAGTGGTAATTTTTCTCAACAGGAAATAGTTAAATTAGTCGAAAAATATTTTGGAAATATAAGAAAAGGAAAAGGAAATAAAAAACCAATAACAAAACAAAAACAGAAAAAGCCGGAGATTCTTTTAGAATATAGAAAAACAGACCAAACTCATTTAATTTTAGGAGTGAGAAGTTATAATCTTTTTAACAAAAAAATTTATCCTTTGATTGTTTTAGATGCAATTTTAGATGGCGGAATGTCTAGTTATTTGTGGCAATTAATTAGAGAAAAATTAGGCGCTGCTTATTACGCTTTTAGCGATGTTGAGCGCTTTACTGATCGCGGATATTGGGCAGTTGCCGCTGGAATTGACAATGATAGATTAGAATTAGTCTTAAAAGAAATTTTAAAAGAATGGAAAAAATTAAAAAAAGAATATCTCATTAAAGATAATCTAAAAAAAGCCAAAGATTATATTAAAGGGAAAATAGCCCTTCAAACAGAAAATGTTCATAATGTTGCTTCAATTTTTGCTTCTCAACTTTTGTTAGAAAATAGGATAGAAACTTTAAAAGAGTATTTAGCCAAGATAAACAAAGTTACTTTAAAGGATTTATCTGTGGTGGCAAATGAACTTTTAAAAACCCAAAATTTAAACCTTGCCTTAATCGGCCCATTTAAAAACAAAGAAAGACTACTAAAACTTTTAAAAATTTGATATAATTTTGATATAATAAATTAGTATGTTTGAAGAAAAATCCAACAATTTAACTCTTTCCTGGCAGAGCATTTTCAGGCTTTATTTACCTATCTTTCTTATAATTATTTTTTGGTATTTAAAAAGCATTCTTTTAATTGCTGTTTTGGCTTTTATTTTGGCCTCGCTTCTTGAAAGGCCGATTGATTATTTAGCCCAGAAATTAAAAAACCGATTTTTTGCCAGTTTATTAGTTTATTTAATAGCAATTACCATTTTTTCTCTTTTAATTTATACTGGGTTTTTGGTAATAATAAATAATTTTGACCAATTAAGAAACATTTTACCTCAGGGATTAAATTTTGATAAATGGCAAAATTATTTTCTTGACTGGCAGGAAATAAAACTGAAAGAAATTAATTTTTCTCAAGGAATAAATGATTTAGAAACAATTATCTTTCAATTCTCTAATTTTTTCCAAAAAAGTTTTAATATTTTAGGCAAAATATTAGGCGGAACTTTTACTGCTTTTTTAGTGATTCTTTTATCTTTCTTTATAAATACCGAGAAAAACGGAATTGAAAAAGGGATTAGATTTTTAGTTCCTTGGCGGTATGAAGAGTACGTTATTTATTTGTGGGGTAAAGCAAGAAAAAAAGTAAGTAATTGGTTTTTCTCTCAATTAATTTTAAGTATTTTTGTTGGTTTGGGAGTTTATTTTGTTTTAAGTATTTTGGGGGTTAGGCAGGCGGAATTCTTGGCTCTTTTGGCCGCATCACTGGATTTTGTTCCCTATTTAGGTCCATTTATCGCTTTCTTAATAATTGCTATTTTTGCTTTAAGCCAAAATCTGTTTTTGGGTTTGATTGCTTTAGTTTCTTTTATATTTATTCAATTATTTGAAGGATTAGTTGCCCCGAGTTTAAGAGCCAAAGCAATGAAAATAAATCCCCTTATAATTATTTTCTCTCTTTTAATCGGAGGAAAATTGGCTGGCGCAATTGGGGTAATTATTATTTTACCTTTAGTCGCGACCTTTGTTGAATTTCTAAGAGATTTGCGTTCAGGAAGATTAGAAAGTTATTTGCCTTTAAGAAGACTTTTATAAAATATATATATAAAAAATAAAAAAATATAAAAAAATTAAAATATCTTGAGAAATGATTTTTGATTCTCATACTCATTTAAATTTAGCTGCTTTTGATTTAGATAGAGAAGAATTAATTAAAAAATACCTTAAAGAAGGTATTTTTTTGATTAATGTTGGCACTTGTTATGAAACTTCTTTAAAAGCAGTTAAATTGGCAGAAAAATATGACAACTGCTGGGCAAGCGTTGGAATTCATCCTTCCCATACTTTTCCTTTTAGAAAAGATGATTTAGAAATCTCTTCCCCTTATTCATTAGAAGAAGATTTTGATGAAAAGTTTATTTCTTTATTAAATTCTAAAAAAGTAATCGCTGTTGGTGAGTGTGGTTTAGATGATAGTTATTTAAAAGATTTTTCTAAAGAGAAACAAAAAGAATATCAAGAAAAAGAAAAAAAGACCTTTATTAAACAAATCAAAATAGCCAAAAAGAAAAAATTACCAATTATTTTTCATATTCGCGACCTTTATTTAGAAGCCTTAGATATTTTGGAAAAAGAAAAATTTGATGGAGAAGGAGTTTTCCATTTTTTTACTGGCAGCCTTAAAGATGCAAAAGCGATTCTTAACAAAGGATATTATTTAGGATTTTCCGGAGTGATTACTTATTCAGATAAATTAGATGAGGTTATAAAATACACCCCTTTAGATAAAATTTTAATAGAAACAGATGCGCCTTATGTTGCTCCAGTTCCTTATCGGGGAAAAAGAAATGAACCAAAATATGTGATTGAGGTGATAAAAAAGATTGCGGAAATAAAAAAACTAAACTCTTCTCAAATCGAAGAGTTTACTTTTAACAACGCTAAAAAACTTTTTCGTTTAAAAATCTAAATTATTCGATTTTCTAATTTTATATCCGAATAACTATTGGCAAAACCATTGGCCGACGTTTTGTTTTTTTGAAAAGGAATATTCCGATTTCTTCTTTAAGAATGTTTCTCAAATAGACGTCATTAAAAATTTGTTCTTTAGCCGAATGAGAAATAAGATTTTGGATTTGTCTTTTTGTTTCATTAATTAAATCTTTTGATTCTTTCATATAGACAAAACCGCGGGAA
This sequence comes from Minisyncoccia bacterium, assembly GCA_049969555.1. Lineage (GTDB taxonomy): Bacteria > Patescibacteriota > Minisyncoccia > UBA6257 > UBA6257 > DAOOKJ01. The sequence goes on along the minus strand of JBMFOQ010000013.1, from coordinate 8,476 downwards.
ACAACTTCCGCTTCTTTAATTAAAAGACCAGTTCTTTTGTCAATTGGCGCAATAATAATAAAGATTCCATCTTGCGCTAAAATTTGTCTGTCGCGTAAAACTATTTCTGAAATATCACCGACACCCAAACCATCAACCATCACATAATTAGTGGGAACAAATTTTTCCGTGGCTACAATTTTATTTTTGTAAAGTTCAATTATTTGACCATTGGTTGCGGTGACGATATTTGAAGAGGGGATACCTAAAGATTCTGCTAATTGGGCATGGGTTTTTAATTTAGAAAAATGCCCATGAATTGGCATAAAGAAATTTGGTTTTGTTAAACTAATCATCATTTTTGCGTCCTCTTGATAACCATGGCCTGAAGCATGGATATCAAGCATTTTATAATGATAAATAATTGCCCCTTGTTTGGCTAAACTATCTTTTAAAGCCTGAACCGTAATTTCATTTCCCGGGACAATTGAAGAAGAGAAAATCACCGTGTCTCCTTTTTGAATTTTAATATTTTTATGTTCTTTGTTGGCTACTTTCATTAAGGTTGCCTCGCTTTCTCCCTGGGCGCCGGTGCACAAAATCGTAATTTGGTTAGGACTTAAACGGTGTACTTCTTTAATACTAATAATAGTTTCGCGATTTGTTTTGATATAACCCAATCTTTGGGCAATGGAAAGATTAGTTTTCATAGTAAAACCCTCAACAATTACCTTTCGGTTATATTTTTCCGAAAGAGTAATTGCTTGTTGTAATCTGGAGATTAAAGAAGCAAAAGTTGCCATAATGATTCTTCCTTTTGCTTTAGCAAAGATGTTGTCAAGATTTTCCATAATAGTTGTTTCAGACAATGAATGACCAGTCATTTCAATATTAGTGGAATCAGATAGAAGTAAACTTGTGCCATTAGAAGAAATCTCGGCAATGCGATTTAAATCAGCCGGCACATCAGCAATTGGCTGAAAATCAAATTTATAGTCAGTGGCATAAACAATTAAACCAACAGGTGTTTCAATAGCAAAACCAATTGTTTCCGGAATATTATGATTTAAATGGAAGGTTTTTATTTTAAAAGGTCCAAGAATTAAAGGGTTGTCTAAACCAATCGGGATTTCTTCAATATCTAATTTTTTAAGATAAGGAAAATCTTCTTGTCTTTTTAAAATTATTGCTTTGGCCAAAGGAGTGGCAAAAATTTTTGGGTAATTTAACTGAGGAATGAGATAGGGAATAGCGCCAATATGGTCATAATGGGCATGAGTAATCAAAATACCTAAAATTTTCTTTTCCGGATGATTCTTAAGATATTCAATATTGGGAATAATAAAATCAATTCCCGGAGTGTTTTCATCAGGAAATTGTAGACCAAGGTCAATAATTAAAATCTGATTTTGATATTCAATTAAAGTCATATTCCGGCCAATTTCCTCCAAGCCCCCTAAGGGGATTATTTTAACAAAATCTTGGCTTTTTTCTTTGAATTGTTTTATTCTTTTTTTCATATTTTTAAGTTAATTTTATTTTAAAAATTAAAATATTCAAAAATTAATTCATGTGGGCAGGGAGGGATTTGAACCCTCACAACCAAAAAGGTTATAGGCTCCTGAAGCCTACGCGTCTGCCAATTCCGCCACCTGCCCGATTATTTTAATTTTCTTTGAATATAGATGTACCAATTATAAACATCGGCAAATCTCTCTGAGGCAAAATTAGAAATTTTTACACTATTACCTTTTATTTTATTAGGTAAAAGATAAAGATAATAAGTATTATAAAGGAAAAGAGCAGGCTTTTCTTGTCCAAAAATTTCTTTTATCTTTTTAAGGTTTTCTAATTTTTTATCTTTGTTTAAAGTAGAGCGGTTTTCCTCAATTAACTGGTCAAGAGTTTTATTTTTAAAAAGAGATAAATTTAAACCAGGAGATTCTATTTGAGAAGAATGCCAGAATGAATAAAGATCAGCTGATTGGCCAATAATTTCCCCGAAAAACAAAGCATCATAATTTCTTGTTTCGATTATTTCCCGAGTAAGTTCTTGGGTCTCTAAAATAACTGGTTCAACCTCAACCCCTGTTTTTTGCCAAGAACTAATTAAAAAATTAGAAACATTTATTGCTTCAGGGATATTAGGAACAAAAAGTTTAAATTTTAATGGTTTTTCCTGGCTATAGCCTGCTTTATTAAGAATCTCTTTTGCTTTTTCCGGAGAAAATTCGATTGGGTTTTGATCTGAAGAATAAGGGGGAAGAAAGATACTCTGTAAAGGAATAACCTGATTTTTTAAAACCTCATTAACTAATAAATTTTTATCGATGGCTAATTCTAAAGCGTTTCTTACTTCTCTAGTAAAAATTGGATTTTTTAAGTTATAAAAAATAGCATAATAACCGGGAAGGATTATTTTATTTATCCTAACTGCTTTTTTATTTTGGAAAAAATTAGAATCCTCTAATTCTATTGGCGAAAAGCCTTCAATTTCTTTTTTTAGAAAAGCCTGTTTTGCATCTTCGTAAGAATCATAGAAAGTAAAAACCAAACTATCTATTTTTGGCGAACCCAAATGATAATTATGATTAGCCAAAAGGGAATAACTGAGAATTCTCCCGCTTTTATCTTTTTCTAATGACTCAAAAAGATAGGGGCCAATACCTACTGGTTTTAGATTATATTCTGCTAAAGCAAAATTTTCTGGTTCAATGTTAGCCCAGATATGTTTTGGCAAAATTTTAAAAGAAAGATGATTAATAAATGGTTCATAGGAATTTCTTAAATTAAATCTGATTGCTGACTTGGAAATTGCCTCGGCGACAATTCCTTCCCAATTTAATCTTAAAGGACTTTTAATTTTAGGATTTTGAATAGTTTCAACCGTAAAAACTACATCTTCACTTGTAAAAGGCGCGCCATCATGCCAGAAAAGATTGTCTTTTAAAAAAACTGTATAAGTTTTTCCGTCAGGCGAAATTTCTATTTTATCTGCCAACCTTAAAGCAGTTCCTCCTTTGCCATCAACAGTGACTAAACTATCAAAAATTAATTCAATTAAATCCCGGTCGCAGTCGTTGTTAGATACATAAACTGGGTTGATTAAAGAAGGTCGGCAGATTAATCCTAATTTTAAATTTCCTCCTTTTTGCGGAACTTCAATGGTAAATTTATTTAGAGAAATTTTTAAAAGAAAAATTAAACCAAAAACAAAAGAAAAAATAAGGAAAATAAAAACAACTTTCTCTAAAAGAGAAAAACGAAGCCACGATTTTCTGAAAAAACTAAATAATCTTTTCATCAATTAAACAATAAAAGAGATTATTGCCAGAGCAATAAAAATAACTATTAAGATAATTGTTAAAATAAAAATGGTTTTTTCCAGTCCCCGGCGACTACCATAAAATGGAGTATTTAAACCGCCAATTGTTCCTAATCCGCCACCGCGTTGTTGAATTAAAATCAAGGTAATTAAAAAAATACCAACAATAATTTGTAAAGTTCCTATTAAAGTAATAGTCATTATGAAAATTAGAAATTAAATATTTTTTTAAAAAAATTATTTTAAGAAAAAAGAATTGAAAAGACTAATTAAAATTGAGGCCCCAAGCCAAGTAAGCGATGTTTTAATTTCCAGTTGCGGGACAAAATAGACGGCTATTTTTAAAATAATAAGATTAACAATTAAGGAAAAAATTCCTAAGGTTAAAAATATTAAAGGGGCAAAAAAGAATTTAAGAATTGGTTTTAAAAGAAAGTTTGAAAGAGTAAGAATCAAACCAAGAAGCAAGAATTGAGAAATAGTGCCGGTAAAATGGAAATCGTTGAAAAGGTAATTAAAAAGCTTTTGGCACACATAAAGCGCAAGACAATTGATAACAATTCCTAAAAGGAATTTTCTTATCATATACCTTATAATTAGTATAAAGGAAAATATATAAAAAGTCAAACAAAAAGACAGGTCTTTTTATTTGACAAAATAAAGAAAATTTTGCTAAAATGAAGTAGTGCCCGAAAGGGCATTTTAAAGAGATTAAAATAATGTTTAAAAAGATAAAAAACTATATAAAAAGTTCTTATCAAGAGCTTAAACAGGTTAATTGGCCAACAAGAAAAGAAGTGATAAAATACACTCTTGAAGTTCTGGGATTGGCTTTTTTAGTTGCTTTAATCTTGGGATTTTTTGATTATGGCTTGATGCAGATTATGAGGTTGGTTATTAAATAATCAATTTTTAATATTAATGCTTAACTTTGTTTAATAAAATCTATGCCAAAACAGCAGATAAATTTAGGTCGTAATTGGTATGTTATTCATACTTACTCTGGCTATGAAGATGCGGTAGCAAGAAGTTTAAAACAGCGGATTGAGAGTTTGGGAATGCAGGATAAAATTTTCAATGTTTTAGTCCCAAAAAGAAAAGAACTTAAAATTAAGCATGGAAAAAGGGTAGTAGTTGAAGAAAAAATTTATCCCGGTTATGTTTTTGTTGATATGATTGTCACTGACGATTCCTGGTATGTAGTGAGAAATACGCCAATGGTTACTGGTTTTGTTGGCGCTGGCACCACTCCTCGGCCAGTCCAAGACGAAGAAATGAGAGAGATTCTAAATAAATTAGGTGAGACTGAACCTAAATACAAAGTAGAATTTAAAGAGGGAGATTTAGTAAAAATTATTAATGGTCCTTTTAAAGAAAGCGAAGGCAAAATCAAAGAAGTTAATTATGAAAAAGGGAGGGTTGTGGTAATGGTTCCTCTTTTTGGTCGGGATACGCCAGTGGATTTAGATTTTTTACAAGTAAAAAGAATTTAAATATAAGTCATTTATCGGTTTTGTAATTAAATAAAAGAGAAATAATAAATTAAAAATTAAAAACTTTTTATGGCAAAAATAGTTAAAGCAAAAATTAGTTTACAAATTCCTGCGGGCCAAGCTAATCCTGCTCCACCAGTTGGCCCGGCTTTAGGACAGCACGGAGTAAATATCCAAGAGTTTTGTACTCGTTTTAATGAACAGACAAAAAATTTAATAGGCGATGTTATCCCTGTAGAAATAACTATTTATCAGGATAGAAGTTTTGATTTAACTTTTAAGCAACCTCCAATTTCTTCTTTATTAAAAAAAGCCGCTGGCATAGAAAAAGGTTCAGGAAACCCTTTAAAAAATAAAGTAGGAAAAGTAACAAGGTCCCAAATAGAAGAAATTGCCAAAAGAAAAATGCCAGATTTAAATACTCAAGATATTGATAAAGCAATGAAAATGGTAGAAGGAACTGCGAGAAGTATGGGGATAGAGATAGAGGGTGAGGGTTAGAATTTAGAATAAAAACACCGCCAGAGCGCGGTGTTTTTTAAACAAAGCGGTTATTTTTTATTTTTGTTATTTTTTATTTTTAAAGTATTCAATATCTTTAAAAGCATAAAAGGGGTATGATAAACTATTATCTTTTTTAATTATAAAATCATCAAAAAGAAAGGGGATTTTCTTCTGGAATTCTTTAAGTAAAGGAATCATAATTTCTCTCATTTGGGGATGGGCTGCTTTTTGACAACGCATTTCAAAAACATGACGCCATTGCCGAAGATTATAAGTGACAATAATTTCTGTTTTTAAAGAATTCGGCAAAATGCTTCTGGCTTCTTCGGGGGTTATTCCCATTTTTATAAGTTTGGTGTAATTTGTTGCCGCTGTTTTACAAGAGCTTAACCAGATTTTGTAGGCTAAAGAATTTTTTTTAAAAAAGAGTGGTTGGATAAATTGAATTTCTCCTGAATAATTACAATATCTAGTTGATTCTTGAGTATAGGCAGCAATTCTGTGCCTTACTAATTCATGAGTTATTCCCCGGTCGCAGATTATTCTTACTGTAACTTTTTCATGCTCAAAAACACTTTCATGCCCCCAGTCTAAAAGTTTTTTTATAAAATTCTTGTAGGTATCTTTGCCGATGTTTTTTTCGCTTTTATGAGAAACTCGGCCGTATTTTTCAATATTTTTAAGTACTTTAACGCCATTTATTTGGTCTTCAAAAACAAAATAAGGTTTAACAATTTTAATTTTTGTCATATTTATAATTTAATTTTTTAATTTTATCCAATACAAGATTTAAAACGATTTTTTTTACTTCTTCTAATGGTTTTGAAGCATCAACTAATTGAAATAGTTGGGGATTTTCTTTAACTAAATTTAAATAGGCATTTCTTACTCTATTGTAAAATTCTATTTCTTCTTGATCCATTCGATCTAAATCCTGCCGGGCTTCAAATTTTCTTTTTAAGCCAATTTGGGGAGAAAGATCAAGATAAATCACTAAATCAGGTAAAACATTATCAATTGCCAGTTCATTAAGTTTTTTTATATTTTCAATTCCCAATCCTCTTCCTTTTCCTTGATAAGCATAAGAAGCATAAACATATCTTTCAGAAATTACTATTTCTCCTTTATTAAGATGAGGAATAATTACTTCTCTTACATGCTGGGCTCTGGAAGCGGCAAAAAGATAAGCTTCGGTTAAAGGCAAGACATTATTATCTTGATTAAGAATCACTTCTCGAATTTTTTCTGCTACTTTTGAGTCTTTGCCTCCGGGCTCTCTAGTTATAAATATTTTTAACCCTCTTTTTTTTAATTCCTCTTGAAGAAATAAAGAAAGGGTTCCTTTTCCTGTGCCCTCAACACCTTCAAGAACTATAAAGATTCCTTTTTTTATAGTCATTGGTTGTTATTTTACTATCTTAAGGTTATAATATAAAATAAAAGAAAGTAAATCAAATTATATGGAATATAAAGTGACAATTGGTTTAGAAATTCACGCTGAGCTTAAAACAAAAACCAAAATGTTTTGCTCTTGTTTGAATGATTCTCTGGAAACTGTTCCCAATAAAAATATCTGTCCGATTTGTTTGGGTCATCCCGGAGTTTTACCGGCAATTAACAAAGAGGCAGTAAGAAAAGTAATTTTGGTTGGTTTAGCATTAAATTCTAAAATTAATAAACATTCTAAATTTGATAGAAAAAATTATTTTTATCCCGATTTACCAAAAGGATATCAGATTTCTCAATACGATGAACCATTATGTAAAGGTGGAGAATTGCTATTATATTTAAGCGATGACCCGCAGCTTTCTTCTAAAAAAATTAAAATTAGAAGAATTCATTTGGAAGAAGATACGGGGAAATTAGTTCATCCAGAAGATAAGAACTCTACTTTGATTGATTTTAATCGCGCCGGCGTGCCTTTAATGGAATTAGTTACCGAGCCGGTAATTGAATCTTCAATTGAAGCAAAATTATTTTGCCAAGGATTACAGCTTCTTTTAAAAAAATTAGAAGTTTCAGAAGCAGATATGGAAAAAGGCCAGATGAGGTGCGAAGTAAATATCTCCTTAGCTGAAATTTCCCAATCAGAATTAGGCACCAAAGTAGAAATCAAAAATTTAAATTCTTTTAGGGCAGTGGAAAAAGCGATTGAATACGAAATAAAAAGACAAAAAGAGATTTTAGAAAAAGGAGAAAAAGTTATTCAGGAGACGCGCGGCTGGGATGCGATTCAAGAAATTACTTATTCGCAAAGAACAAAAGAAGAAGCGCAGGATTATCGTTATTTTCCCGAACCTGATTTGCCTCCTTTAAATGTTTATGAGTTGTTTAATTTAGAGAAACTAAAAGAAGGTTTACCTCAATTACCTTGGGAGAAAAAAGAAAAATTAATTAAAAATTTTAATTTATCCTTAAAGGAGACAAATATCTTTTTAACTAATGAAGAATTATTTGATTTTTTTGAAAAAACAATTAAAGAGTTGCAAAAGGAAAAAGCAGATTTCAATAAAGCTTTGATATTAACAAAAAATTATCTTTTAACTGATATTTTGGGAATTTTGGAAAAAGAACAATTAAAATTGGAAAATATCAAATTAAATCCTTTAAGCTTTAAGAAAATAATTTTCTATTTATTAGAAGAAAAAATTTCTTCCCGGGTGGCAAAAGATATTTTATTAGAAATTATTCAAAATGGCGGAGATCCAGAAGAAATAATCAAAGCAAAGGGATTAATTAAAATTTCTGACAAAGAAACAATCCTTCCTTTTATCAAAGAAATAATAAAAAATAATCCTCAAGCAATTAGTGATTATAAAAAAGGAAAAGAAAATGTTTTGCAATTTTTAGTTGGCCAAGTAATGGCAAAGTTAAAAGGAGCAGCTGATCCAAAAGTTATTGCTGAACTATTAAAAGACGAAATTGCTAAAATTTAATTATTTGGTTAACCATTGCTTAACAAATTTTATTATAAGCGTTTTATTGCTTAACCAGTGGATATCTTTTATTTTGTTTTTAAACCAAGTCATTTGCCTTTTGGCATATTTGACTATTTCTTTAAAAAGTTTTTCTTTCATTTGTTTAAAATCAATTTTATTTTCTAAAAATCGATTAAGATAGCGATACTCTAAACCAAAGTCTTCTAATCGTTTTGAGGAAATTCCTTTTTCTTTTA
>JBMFOQ010000012.1:0-17244 GCA_049969555.1 Minisyncoccia bacterium | reverse complement strand
CTAGAAAGCACTTAAAAACATATTAATAAAAAGATTGGTAAATTTAATATGCCCCCGTAGCTCAATTGGGCTTGAAGCAAAAGTCTTTGCTTCAAGCGGGAAAATACCTTAATATTAATTTAAATAAATAGTATTTTCCCGGGAAGAGCATTCGCGAAGCGCTTGCGACTAGAAAGCACTTAAAAACATATTAATAAAAAGATTGATAAATTTGATATGCCCCCGTAGCTCAATTGGTAGAGCAACAGCCTTTTAAGCTGGTGGTTGCGCGTTCGAGTCGCGCCGGGGGCACCTCCTCACTTGGTATATATTGGAAAGAATATGTATATATGTAAATGTTCTAAAAAGTATAAAAGATGAATTATTTGCTATGAAAATTGAATTTCTTAAGAAATGAATAGATCACTAAGAAATGAATAGATCACTTTGAAGAAGCCCTAGCGATTAAATAAACAGCAGAATGAATTTTTCAAAACAATTATTAATTACCTTTGTAATTGTAGCTTTAATTTTATTAACAGCTTTATTTATAATATCCGGGTGAAGGCAATTGATGCTCGAGGTGCTGAAAGTAATCCTAGTGAACCCGTTAAAGTTATTGTTAGCCCCCCAATATTTTTAAGAATTGGCAGTATAGTAATTGATTATTTAAATGTTATTGTTTCTTTGTTTGCCTTGATTATTTTGATGATTTTAGTTTGGCTTTATGGTTGGAAAAAAATAAGAGACTTAAAGAAATCGATTAAGAAAGAAACTAAAGAAGCAGAAACAGCTCTTTATCAAGGGTTTAATATTTTAAGAGAAGAAATATCTAAACAAATAGCTAAATTAGATGGCAAACCAGGCCTTTCCCCAAAAGAGAAAGTATTAAATGATGAATTAAAAGAGGCTTTAAATAAGGCAGAGAAAACTATCGGCAAAGAGATAAAGGATATTAGAAAAAAATTATAATTTGTATGTTCTCTTCAGCATTCCCCCTTTTTTAAAAAGAGGGGGAAAGGAGGGGCTTGCAAAGAAGCAAAAATTTTGGTATTATTTAGTCTTAATGAAAAAGAAAAAACCGAAGAAAAATAGTTTTTCTCTTGACCTTGACAAGTTTTTTTGCTTTAATAAAGAATAGATATTTTTTACAAATAATCAAAAAAATATGGCAAATTCTCCAAAAGGACTGGCTTTATTAGCCATTAAACAGCTTAATTCTCGTGGTCAGAATATTATAAAAAAGAGATTTGGAATTTTTGACAATAAACCAAAAACTCTTGAAGCAATTGGCAAAGAATATCATATTACCCGCGAGAGAGTAAGGCAAATAATTGATTCTCTTATTAAAAATCTTAAATCAGTAATTACACTTGAATCACTAAAGCAATTTTATGATTTATGTTTGAAATTGCTGGAAGAAAATAATGGCTTATACGAGAAAGAGGAATTTTTATTAAAGATTAATGAGGCGATAACAAAAAACGATGAAAAGCAAGCAATTTATTTTTTGCTAACTTTAAACCCAGAATTTATTTTAGAAAAAGAAAGTGACCATTATTTATCTTTTTGGCATTTAAAATCACTTGATTCAGAAAAAGTTAAAAAAGATATTAAAACAATTGAGAAATATCTTCAGCAAAAAAAGAAATCTTTCAATTTGGAAGAGATTTTAGATTTTGCTAAAAAATATATTAATAAGAATATCTCCGAAAAATTATTAAATACCTATCTGAAGTTAGCAAAAAATATCAAGCGGAATATTTTTGGTGAATATGGTTATGTTTCTTTATCAGAAATTAATCCTACCGGCGCAGGCGAGAGAGCCTATTTAATAATGAAGCATCTAAAAAAGCCAATGCATTTTTCTGAAATTGCCAAAAAAATTAACGAAATTCCAGAAGATTTAAAAGTAGCCAATACCTCTTCCCGTTGGTTTAGAAAAGTTCAAATCCAAACAGTTCATAATGAATTAATTAGAGACCAGCGTTTTGTTTTAATTGGGCGGGGAATTTATGCTTTAAGAGATTGGGGATATAAGCCAGGAAAAGTAGTTGATGTGATAAAAGAAGTTTTAGCAAAGGCAAAAAAACCACTAACTCAAAAGCAGATAATTGAAGAAGTTAAAAAGCAAAGGTTAGCCAAAGATAATACCATTATTTTAAACCTTCATAATAAAAAATATTTCAAAAAATTACCGGATAAAAAATTTATTTTGGCTTACAAGAAAGAGACTCAACCTAAAGTGATGGAGATTTAATGATTTGGTTTTTTTTCTATTTTTTTTGGCTTTTTATTGCCGCCGTAATTAGAGAATTTTGGTGGTTTTTAGTATTTATTGTTCTTTTGAAAATAGTTCTTAATTTAAGAAAAAAACAAAAAGAAAAAGTAGAAAAAGAAAAAGAGGAAATCAAAGATTGGGAGACTTTTGAAATTATAGTTAATCCTTTAATTCTTCAGACGCCTAAAGCAATGGAACAGGTATTTAATGGTTTTCATGCTTTAGAGAAGGGTTATTTGGTTTTAGAAATTGTTGGTTTTAATCAGGAAGTTCATTTTTTTATTCATGCGCCAAAAGGTTTAAAACAATTTCTTGAAGCTCAATTTTATGCTCAATATCCGGATATTGAAATTTTACCGGTAAAAGATTATTTATCTTTTCTCCCCCCAGTTTTGCCCAATAAGGATTTAGATGTTTGGGGAGCAGAAATAATTTTAGACAAACCAGACCAATATCCTATTCGCACTTACGAATATTTTGAAGAGCCAAAAGAAGAAAAAAGAATAGATCCTATTGCCAATTTAATTGAAAGTATCAGCAATGTCTCAAAACAAGAAATTTTTGTTCTACAATTAATCATTAAACCATTGGTTAAAGACAAAGAAAAAGATTTTCATCAGCAGGCTACTAAAGAGATAAATATCAAATTGGGGAAAAAAGAGAAAAAGGTTGTTACTTGGCAAGATTGGGTGTTTGCTTTCTTTAGAAATTTACTAATAGCAGTAGCCACTCCTCCCTCTTGGCCAGGCGAAGAAAAAACATCAGAAGTAACAGTTTCTATTTCTTCTCTTTCTTCAATAGATAAAGAAATAATTGAGGCAATAAATAAAAAAACTTCTCTCCTTGCTTTTGAAACAGGTATAAGATTGTGCTATGTTGCTTCTTTGGATGCTTTTAGTGAAAATAGCATTGCTTCTTTTTATGCCTATTTTAAGCAATTTGGGATAAAATATTTGAATAGTTTTAAGATAAATGAAGAAACACTGCCGAAAGTGAAGAGTTGGTTTTTGAAAAATCGGCGTTTGTTTTTGAAAAAAATTAAAATCTATCGCGCTTTTAAAGAAAAAAAATTACCCCAGAAAGCAATTGTTTTGAATTCTCAAGAGTTGGCGACAATTTATCATCTTCCTTTACTTAAAGTAAAATCTCCGGCTTTAGTTCGAGGAGCGTTTAGAAAAAGCGAACCACCTTTTAATTTACCAAAATAAAATTTATGGAAGATATCACTTATATTGGTATAACTAATTTTCGAAATAAATTTGAGCATTTTGGAATAAAAACCGATGATCGGCGCCGGCATATGTATCTTATTGGAAAAACCGGCGTAGGAAAAACAACGATGCTCGAAAATATGATTGTTCAAGATATCCAAAAAGGCAGAGGAGTAGGAGTTATTGATCCGCATGGAGAATTAATCTCAAGAATTTTGCATTTTATTCCCAAAGCGAGGGTAGATGATGTTTTGTATTTTAATCCAGCGGATATTAGTTGGCCAATTGCTTTTAATGTTATTGAAGAAGTGCCAAAAGAATGGCGGCATTTGGTAGTTGCTGGTTTAATGGGAGTTTTTAAAAAAATTTGGCCAGATGTTTGGTCAGCAAGAATGGAATACATTTTAAATAATGCACTTTTGGCTCTTCTTGAATATCCTCAATCCACTCTTTTGGGAGTTAATCGTTTATTATCAGACGCTGATTTTCGGAAAGCAGTTGTTGAAAAAATAACTGACCCGGTAGTTAAGGCTTTTTGGGAAAAAGAATTTTCCAGTTATAACCAACGTTATGCCTCAGAAGCAGTAGCGCCAATTCAAAATAAAATAGGACAGTTTATTTCTAATCCCTTAATTAGAAATATTATTGGCCAAAGAGAATCAAAGATAGATTTTAGAGAAATAATGGATGGAAAAAAGATATTTCTGGCAAATTTATCGAAAGGATTAATTGGCGAAGATAATTCTGATTTGTTGGGAGCATTGATTATTACTAAAATGCAGTTGGCAGCAATGTCAAGAGTGGAATTGTCTGAAGAAGAAAGGTCTGATTTTTATCTTTATGTTGACGAATTTCAAAATTTTTCTACTGAATCTTTTGCCAATATCTTTGCTGAGGCCAGAAAATATCGCCTTAATTTAATTTTAGCCCATCAATATATTAATCAGTTAAATGAGAAAGTTCGAGATGCAATTTTTGGCAACATTGGCACTTTGGTTTGCTACCGAGTTGGACCAGAGGATGCCGAGCTATTAGAAAAATATTTTATGCCCGAATTTACAAAAGAAGATTTGATAAATCTTCCGAATTATCACTTTTATATTAAACTAATGATTGATGGTACGCTTTCGAAGGGATTTTCGGCAATTAATATTCCTCCCCAGCAATTGCCAGAAATTTCTTATATTGATTTAATTATTGAATATTCCCGCAAATTATATAGTCGAGAAGCAAAAGAAGTAGAAAGAGAAATTGCTTATTGGGAATTATTGGATTTTAAATCAGAAAAAGAAGAGAGAAAATTACCTTATTTAAAAAAGCCTCAAGAAGGTTGGGAAGCAATTTGTTCCAACTGCGGGAAAAAAATCATTGTTCCTTTTAGGCCTTCACCAACAAGACCAATTTATTGTGAGGAATGTTTGAGAAAATTAAGACAGGAAAAAGAGGGTAAAATTTCCTTAAAAGAGTTACCAAAAATGGAAGTAATCAAAACTCCGCCAAAAAAGAGTTCTTTAAATAAAAGAATAAAGACTGAATTACCAGAAGAAAATAAAAATAAAATTATTAAAATTTTAAAGAATATCTTTGGCCAATAAATCCAACAATTTTTTGATTAATAAAAAATTGGGTGATAAACTTTATTTTTTATGAAACTTTCTTTTAAAAAGTGGCTTCAAAGCTTAAAATACTCTTTTCAAGGAATAAAATATGCTTTAAATCAGCAAAACTTTTTTTTAATTTTTGTTATTGCTATAATAGTAATAATTCTTGGCTTTTATTTTAATTTGTCTTTTTCTGAAGGGTCAATTGTTATTCTAACAATTGGGCTTGTTTTATCCCTTGAAGCCCTAAATACCATTTGGGAAAAGACCTTAGATTTGCTTCAGCCCTATTTTTCTCCCAAAGTAAAAGATATTAAAAATTTAGTTGCCGGGGCAGTGGTAATTGCTTGTTTAACTTCCTTAGTTATAGGCTTAATTATTTTTTTACCAAAGATATTATTATGGAAAAAGATATTTTAATAAGAGAGCAAAAAAAATAATTAAAAAAATTTATAAAGAGAATGAGAGATTAAAAAAGTTAGTTTATTTAGACTATTTGACTAAACTTTATAATCGTCGAGGGTTAACAGAGATAGGGGAAAGATATTTTGCTTCTTTAAAGAAATATCCAAAAACCAGAAATCGAAGAAAAAAAGAGATTAAATTTTTAAGCATTATTTTTTTAGATATTGATGATTTTAAAAAAATAAATGATGTTTACGGTCACGAAAGAGGAGATAAAGTTTTAAGAAGTTTTGCCTCCTTTTTATTAAGTAATTTTCGGCAAACAGATATTGTTGGCCGTTTTGGCGGAGAGGAATTTGTGATTTTGTTAATTAATACGCCAGAGGCAATAGCCAAAAAAGTGGCAGAAAAAGCGAGAAGCAAAATAGAAAGTAATTTATTTAATGGCTTAAAATTAACTGTCAGCGTTGGGGTTTTAATGGCCAAAAGAGAAAAAAACTTTAAAGAGCTTATTAATAAGGCTGATAAATTGATGTATCTCGCTAAAAAAAGAGGAAAAAATCAAGTAGTTTGTTTATAAATTATTTAATGATTTATCTATTATGCTTTCACCCTTGGATGAAATTAAAAATCGATTAGATATTGTAGAAGTGATTGGTCAGTATGTTAAACTGACTAAAGCCGGCGCTAATTATAAAGCGCTTTGCCCTTTTCATAAAGAAAAAACTCCTTCTTTTTATGTCTCTCCTTCAAAACAAATCTGGCACTGTTTTGGCTGTGGTGCCGGCGGAGATGCGGTTGGTTTTGTAATGAAAATTGAGAATTTAGAATTTAAAGAGGCTTTAAAAATTTTAGCTGAGAAAGCAGGGGTAAAACTAACTTTTGAAAGTCCGGAAATTGTTTCCAAAAAGCAAAAATTAATTGAAATTCATAAAAAAACAACCGAGTATTTCCATTGTAATTTATTAAACAATCAGGAAGCGCTAAATTATTTAAAAAATAGAGGATTATCTTTAGAAACTATTAAAGAATTTAAGTTAGGTTTTGCCTTAGATGAGTGGCGGGATTTAATCAATTATTTGGTAAAAAATAACTTTACTCCAGAAGAAATAGTTCAGGCAGGCTTGGCTATTTCAAAAAAGGAAATTCCCCAAGAAATAAGTCAAAAACAAGCATTAAGATTCAAATTAGAACTTCAAGATATTTATGACCGCTTTCGCTCAAGAATTATTTTTCCTATTGAAGATTTATCGCAAAATGTTATTGCTTTTACCGCAAGAATTTTTCAGGGAAAAAATCCCTTAAAGACAATTAAAAACGTTGAGGAGGTGGGAAAATATGTGAATTCTCCTCAGACATTGATTTATGATAAAAGTCGAACACTTTTTGGTTTATCAAGAAGTAAAAAATATTTAACATTAGAAAACTCAACTATTGTGGTAGAAGGGACAATGGATTTTCTCCTCGGCTGGCAAAAAGGGATAAAAAATATAGTAGCAACTTGTGGAACTTCTTTAACGGCAAATCATTTAGAAAATTTAAAAAAATACAACAAAAATCTGATTCTGGCTTTTGATATGGATGAAGCGGGAATGAAAGCAAATGAAAGAGCAATTGATTTAAGTTTAGAAAAAGAATTTCAAGTTAAAATTTTAAAGTTGCCGCAGGGAAAAGATCTGGCTGATTATTTAAAAGAGACAAAAGAACAATTGGATTTAAAAGATTTCTTAAAAAATAGCCAACCGATAATGGAATTCTATTTTGAAAGGGCAATGAGTTTGGGGGATAAAAATAGTTTAGAGGGAAAAAAGGTGATTGTTTCTTATTTTTTGCCGCAGGTTAAAAAACTAAAAAATGCACTAGATAAGGCTTATTGGATAGAAAAAACTGCTGCTGCTTTAGAGGTTAGTCCAAAAACTTTGGAAGATGAATTAAATAAACTTTCTTTAGAGAGTTCTAAAAGATCAGTAATTGATGAAAACGAATCTTTTGTTTCCTCGCTTCCTTCTTTAGATTCTGCTAGCCGAAAAATAATGATTGCTGAAAGATTGTTATCTTTTTGGGTTAAATATCCTCCACTAAAAGAGAAGTTTTTGCCTTTTGTTGAATTTTTCCCTTTGCAATATCAAAGTCTCATTGAAATTTTAAAAAAGATAACTGAGGAAAATAAAGAATCTTTAGAATCGGAAATTGAGGAAGAAGTGCTAAACCAATTAAAAATTCTCTCTTTAAGGGCGGATTATGAAGAGGATTTGCTTAGTCAATACAATGTTTTAAAAGAAAAAGAAATCGAGAGGGGGTTGAAGGAGCTAAAAAGAGAATCAATTAAAGAGGTTTTAAATCAGTTAGAAAAAGAAATTTTTAAAGCGGAAAAGGCAAATGACAAGAATAAACTTAACTCTTTAATTAATAAATTTAAAGCACTTTCCCAGGAATTAATAAATTAAAAATAATCTTTACTAAATTTATGAAGAAAATATTAAAGAAAACAAAAAAGAATGATAAAAAAAAGAAAAAAATAGTTATTAGAAAAAGAAAACAAAAGAATATAAAAAGCCACCCTAAAAAAAAGAAAAATGAATTGATTAACAAGATGGAAGAAATTATTGAAAGGGGGCATTCCAGAGGATTTGTTACTCAAGACGAAATTCTTAAGTTTTTTCCCACTATAGAAAAGGATTTGAAGTTATTAGAGAAACTTTATGATAAATTAGCGGAAGCAAATATAGAAGTAGTGGAAAGTGGTGATTTGTTAATGCCGCAAAAAGAAGTTTCGAAAAAAGAATTAGAAGAGGCGTTGGATTTTGAGGAAACAACTGCTTTGCCAGATAATGTTCAAGCTTATTTAAGAGAAATTGGAAAAATTCCCCTTTTAACTCCGGAAGAAGAAAAAGAATTGGCTAAAAGAGTAGCCGAAGGAGATGAACAAGCAAGACAGAAAATGATTGAAGCAAATTTAAGATTGGTAGTCTCAATTGCCAAACGTTATGTTGGCCGAAGTAGTAATTTAAATCTTTTGGATTTAATTCAAGAGGGGAACATTGGTCTTTCCCGGGCAGTAGATAAATTTAATTTTAAAAAAGGATTTAAATTCTCTACTTATGCTACTTGGTGGATTAGGCAGGCAATTACTCGCGCTTTGGCAGATCAGGGACGAACTATTAGAATTCCTGTTCATATGGTAGAAACTATTTCCAAATATCTTAAAGTAAGAAAAAATTTGGCCCAAACTTTAGGGAGAGATCCCTCGCCAGAAGAAATAGCCTTAGAGACAGGAAAAAGCGTTGAGGAAATTTTGTATTTAATGAAGATAGCCCAAGATACCACTTCTTTAAATCAGCCAGTTGGAGATGAAGAAGAGGGAAACGAAGTGGGTGATTTTGTTCCTGATAATAAAAGTCTTTCTCCAGAACAATTTGCCTCTTTGCAACTTTTGAAAGGAGAACTAAAAGAATTGTTGGATTTTTTAACTGAAAGAGAAAGAAAAATTATTGAAATGCGTTTTGGCTTAAAAGATGGGATTAGCCATACCCTGGAAGAAGTGGGAAAGGCTTTTAATGTTACAAGGGAAAGAATTAGGCAGATTGAAGCAAAAACCCTTGAGAAATTAAAAGAATTGGAAAAATCAAAAAAGCTAAAGGAATTTTTGGAATAAATGAAGAAAATTCTAAAAGTCATAAAAAAGTTAATCGAAAGGAATCAATTTCTTCGTAAAGGTTATACTCTTTTAGCCTCTTTCTTTTATGGTTTTCCTTCAAGAAAATTGATTGTTTTAGGAATTACCGGGACAAATGGAAAAACAACTACTTCTTATTTTTTAAAAAGTGTTTTAGAACACGCTGGTTTTAAAACTGGAGTGATTGGCACAAGCGGCTATTGGTTGGATGAAAAAACAAAAATTAATCCACCGGCAATTAGTTTTAAACCAGTTACTACTCCTGATCCTTTTTATCTTCAGGCGCTTTTAAAAGAAATGGTTAAAAGAGGAACTAAATATGTGGTAATGGAAGTTAGTTCTTTTGGTTTAAGAGACTATCGTGTTTTTGGAATAAATTTTAAAGGAGCAATTTTAACCAATATTTCCCAATCTCATCATATTTTAGAGCATGGAAGTTTTAAAAACTATCTTGAGGCAAAAAAAAGATTATTTAAATTATTAAAACCAAAAGCAATAGCAGTTTTACCAAAGGATAGCGCTTATTTTGAGGAATTTAAAAATATTACTTCGGCTAAAATTATTAGTTACGGTTTAAATTCTTCAGCTGATGTTTTAGGAGAAATAAAAAAAGAGGATGCGACAAAGACTATTTTTTTGGTTAAAACAGGAAAAGAAGAATTTGAGGTTAATTTAACCAAGAATAATGGCCGATATAATGTTTTAAATGCTTTATCAGTTATTGCTTTGGCACTTGAATTAAAAATTGATTATAATAAAATAAAAGAAGGAATAGAAAAATGTCCGCCCCTTGAAGGAAGATTTGAAATTTTTGAAAACAAAGAAATAAAAGTAATTGTTGATAAAGCAAATACTCCCCAGGCCTTTAAAGAAATAATTTTAAAAGTAGAAAAATTTAAACCCAAAAGAATAATTGGCGTATACGGTAATTTTTTTGAATTTCCTTTAACAATTCGTCAGGAACTGGCAGAAATCGCTTTAAATAATTTTGATCTGACTATTATTACATCTGATGATTCAGCAAAGCATCCGATAGAAGAGGGAATTAATGATTTTTTAAATTATGCCGTTTCTTTTGCTAATCCGGAAAAATATTTGGCAATTAAAGATAGAAAAGAAGCGATTAAAGAAGCAATTAAAAGAGCAAAAAAAGGAGATATTGTTTTGATTTTAGGAAGGGGAGATGAAAAATTGTTAAATTTAGAAGGAAAAATTATTGAATTAGACGATCGAGAAGTGGTAAAAGAAACACTTGGCCTATAAAAATTTTATGAAAGCAGAAGAATTAAGACAAAAATTTTTAGATTATTTTGAAAAAAAAGGACACAGAATTCTGCCTTCTTCTTCGCTTATTCCGGAAAACGATTCGTCGGTTTTGTTTACCACCGCAGGAATGCAGCAATTTAAATTTTATTATACCGGTTTAATGGATCCTTTTAAAGATGTTCATTACACTTTGGGAGAACCGTTAAATAACAAAAATGTTGCCACTTGCCAAAAATGTTTTCGAACTTCAGATATAGAATCAGTGGGAGATGAAAGACATTTAACTTTTTTTGAAATGTTAGGGAATTTTTCTTTTGGTGGTTATTTTAAAAAAGAAGCAATTGAGGATGGTTGGGAATTTGTAAAAGATGTTTTGAAAATTAAACAGGAAAGAGTGAAAATTTCTGTTTTTAAAGG
This sequence comes from Minisyncoccia bacterium, assembly GCA_049969555.1. GTDB lineage: Bacteria > Patescibacteriota > Minisyncoccia > UBA6257 > UBA6257 > DAOOKJ01. Next base: position 6,408 of record JBMFOQ010000012.1, on the reverse strand, counting down.
AGATAGTGAGATTCCTTATGATGAAGAATCATACAATATCTGGAAAAGTTTGGGTATAAAAGAAGAGCAATTTATTTACGGAACGAAAGAGGATAATTTTTGGGGACCGACAGGAAACGAAGGGCCGTGTGGACCAACAACAGAAATTTATGTTGATGGCATTGAAATTTGGAATTTAGTTTTTAATGAATTTTATCAGGAAAAAGACAAGAATTTAAAACCATTAAAAATTAAAGGAGTAGACACCGGCATGGGGCTTGAAAGATTGGCTTTGGTAATGCAGTTTCCCTTAAATAAAGAAAAAACTATTTTTGAAACAGATTTATTTAGTGATTTAAAAATAGAATTAAAAAAATTAACAAAGTTTCAAGATGAAAGAATTTTAAGAATTATTTTAGACCATTTTAGGGCAATTGCTTTTTTAATTGCCAGCGGAGTGTTACCTTCAAATATCGAGCGGGGTTATGTTTTAAGAAGGTTAATCAGAAGAATAATTCGATTAGCGTTAAAAATTGAATTAAATGAGAGTTGGTATAGAAAGGCGCTAGAGATTATTTCTTTAAAATATGGGAAATTTTATCCAGAAGTTGTAGAAAAAGAAAAAATGTTGGATATCTTTATGGAGGAAAAAGAAAAATTTGAAGAAACGCTTCAAAGAGGGATAAAAGAATGGAAGAAGATATTGAGTATTTTAAAAACAAAGGGAGAAAAAGAAATTGATGGAAAAACTGCTTTTTATCTTTATGAAAGTTTTGGTTTTCCCCGAGAAATTTTAGAAGAAATGGCTGAAGAAGAAGGTTTTAAAGTAAATAAAGAGCAATTTCAAGAAGAATTCGTTAAACACCAAGAAATTTCTCGGCGTGGCCAAGAGAAAAAATTTGGCGGCCATGGTTTAAAAACAGGTGTAATAAAATCAAAAGAGGAAGAATTAATTGTGAAAGGTCATACCGCGACCCATTTGCTTTTAGAATCTTTAAGAAGACTAATAAGCAATGAGATAGTTCAGCGCGGTTCAGATATAAATCCTTTTAGATTTAGATTAGATTTTAATTTTTCAAGAAAATTAACAGCCGAGGAAATAAAAAAGGTGGAAGAATTGGTTAATTCAAAAATAGAAGAGGGGTTAATAGTTGAAAGTTACGAAACTACTTTTAAGGAAGCAATTAAAAATGGTGCTTTGGGAGTTTTTGAGGGTCGTTATTCAGAAAAAGTAACTGTTTATCTAATAAAAAATAAAAAAACCGGTGAAATTTTTTCTCAAGAAATTTGTGCCGGCCCTCATGTAAAAAACACCAAAGAAATCGGAAAAATTAAAATTATTAAAGAAGAGGGAATAGCAAAAGGAATAAGAAGAATTAGAGCAATTGTTGAAAGTTAAAAAATTTGTCAAAAGACAACATAATTTGCTATTATATACTTAATAAAAAATATGGCGGAAAAACAAAAAAAAGAAAAAATAAAAATAGCAGACATCAAACCACCGAAAAAGAAAATAGAAAAAGAAGAAATTTTAGTTATTGATAAGAAAAAAAAGATTTCAAAAGGAGAAGGAGAGTTAAAAATAAATATTTTAAAAGAAAAACCAAAGGAAGAGATAGAAGAAAAAGAGGCTCTTCCACCCAAAGAAACTTTCAGGGAAGAATTTTTTTACGAAGAACCAAAATTTGAATACAAAAAATTTATCCCAAAAGTTCCTTTTAAGAAATCTTTAATTTTTTCTATTTTTGGTGTAATTTTAAATTGTTTTCTTTTTTATTATTTGAGTTTTATAGTTTTATCTAAGGCAGAAATTAATATCATTACCCAAAAAACAGAATTGCCATTTTCTTCCAAAATTGTTTTTGATAGTAATGTTTCTTCGATTAATTATGAAAAGGGAATAATTCCTGCCAACCTTTTTGTTTTTAAAGAAAGCGTCAAAGAAGATTTTGTTTCTACTGGCAAAGGAAAAGATGAAAAAAAAGCAACGGGAGTAGTGACATTAATTAATAATTATTCAACTTCTCCCCAGGTTTTGGTAGCAACTACAAGGTTAGAAACACCGGATGGAAAAATTTTTAGATTAGATTCGAGGGTAGTTATTCCGGGCGCTACCACTCAAGATGGCAAACTAATACCCTCTTCGGTTGAGGCAAAAGTAACTGCTGATCAGCCGGGCCCAGAGTATAATATTCCTCCTTGTGATTTACCCAATTGTAAATTTACTATTGTTGGTTTTAAAGGAACGCCAAAATATGAGGGTTTTTACGCTATTTCCAAGAAGGAAATGACCGGAGGAAGTGCCGGGACAGTGCCAATGATTACTGCTGAAGATAAAAATAAAGCCGAAGAAGTTATTTTAAATAAAGTAAGCGAAGCCATTAATAGAGCAATCCAAAATAAACTTCCTGCTAATCTAAGCTATATTCCTGAAGGAAAAAGTGGTTTAATGATTACTAATCTTAAAGCAGATTCAGAAGTGGGTGATTTTAGAAAGAATTTTACTGTAACGGCTGAGGGAGAAGTTAAAATTATTGCTTTTAAAAAGGAAAATATTATTGACTATATTCAAAAAATGTTAGAAAAAGAAAAATTAGAAACATTCGAGTTTTATAAAGATCCTGAATTTTCTCTTCGCTTTGTAAAAGCAGATTTTAAACAAGGTACTTTAGAAGTTAATTTAGAGGCGCAACAAATTATGAGATATATTTTAAAGGAGGAAGAAATTAAAAAAGAAATTGAAGGAAAAAACCAAAAAGAGATAATTGAAGCTTTTAAAAACAGAAAAGAAATTTCCCAGATAACTGTTAAACTAAAACCTTATTGGCTTTTAAGGGTGCCAAAAAACCCTTCAAAAATTAAGATTTCTATTGACTAATTTAATTTTTTTTGTTAAACTTTCATAGTTTATGCTAAAAGAAAGGCCAGTTAAAGAGGAAGGAATTGTAACCGAGAGTTTGAGAAATGCTATTTTTAGGGTAATCTTAAATAAAGATAAGAGAGAAATTTTGGCTCACATTGCCGGTAAATTACGGTTAAATCGAATTAAAATTTTACCAGGTGATAAAGTAATAGTTGAGATATCTCCTTATGACCCAAAAAGGGGGCGTATTCTTTATCGTTTATAAATATTATGAAAGTGCAGGCTTCAGTAAAAAAAATTTGTCGCAATTGTAAAATAGTTAGGCGGAAAAAACGTCTTTATGTTATTTGTTCAAATCCCAAACATAAACAACGCCAAGGATAAAAACTATGAGATTTTTAGGAGTTGAACTTAATGAGAATAAACAAATATGGGTTTCTTTATCCCGTATTTATGGTATTGGTCCTTCATTAGCAAGAACTCTTTTAAAAGAGGCAAAAATAGAAGAAACTAAAAAAACAAAAAATTTAACAAACCAGGAATTAAATCTTTTAAAAGAAATAATTGAGAAAAAAGGAATTAAGGTAGAAGGAGAGTTGCGGAGAGAAATCAAAAATAATATTAAAAGATTGATTGATATTGGCTGTTATAGAGGAATACGTCATATTCGTCATTTACCTGTTAGAGGCCAAAGAACAAAAACTAATTCAAGGACAGTCAGGGGAAATGTGAGGAAAACTGTTGGTTCTGGCAGAAGAAAACCGCCAACGCCAACATAAAATTAATTTTTTGTAACTTTAACTATGGGAAAAAAACGAATTGTTACCAAAGGAGGAGAAGATGTCTCTCAAATAAGTGAGAAAATATCAACTGTTAGTCAAAAAGGACCTGCTCACAAAGCAATTGAGAAGGGGAGAATTTATATTCGGGCTTCTTATAATAATACGCAAATGATTTTTACTGATAATAACGGTAATGTGATTTGTTGGGCATCAAGTGGCGCTTTAGGTTTTAAAGGACCAAAAAAAGCAACTCCTTACGCTGCTTCTAAAGTGGCGGAAGTATTACTTCAAAAAATAGAAAAATTAGGGGTAAAATCAGTTGATGTTTATATTGAAGGAGTTGGCGGCGGCAGACAATCAGCGCTTTATACTTTAGGTACTAAGGGATTAAATATTGATTTAATTAAAGATATTACCCCCGTGCCTCATAATGGTCCAAAACCTGTTAATGTAAGAAGAGTTTAATAAATATTATGAATATCAATTGCAAAAAATGCCGAGCAGTTGGTGAAAAATTATTTCTTAAAGGAGAAAAATGTTTTACCCCTAATTGTCCATTGGCTAAAAGAAAAGAAAAAAGATTAAAGTCTCACAAATTTTCTTCTTTTAAAAGGCAACTTTTAGAAAAAAGAAGAATTAAACTTTATTATGGTTTAAGCGAAAGGCAATTAAAAAGATTTTATCAACTTGCCTTAAAAAAGAAAGAATCAACGCCCGAGATGCTGGCTCAATTATTAGAGAGCCGTCTGGATAGTATTATTTTTAGATTGGGTTTTGCGAATTCAAAAAAGATGGCCCGTCAGTTAGTGAGCCACGGTCACTTTTTATTAAATGGCCAAAGATGTGATATTCCTTCAGTAATTTTAAAACCAAACGATACAATTTCTTTGCGCGAAAGAAGTTTGAAATTAAAAGTTTTTGAAGGATTGAAAGAAAGATTAAAAAAGATAGCCATTCCAAGTTATTTGGAATTAGATAAAGAAAAATTAACGGCAAAATTAACCAAACTACCTGTTTTAGAGGAACTTAATCTTCCTTTTGATTTTAAAACAGTGGTCGAATCTTATGCCTAAAATTTTTTAAAATTTATGTTTCAGCTTTTTTCTAATTTCAAAATTCAGGAACAAAATAAATTTTTTGGCAGATTTGAAATTGAGGGACTTTATCCCGGTTATGGGATTACTCTTGGAAATGCTTTAAGAAGAGTTTTATTATCTTCAATTGAAGGAGCAGCCGTCACCTCATTTAAAATAGAAGGAGTTCCTCATGAGTTTTCAACAATTGAAGGAGTGAAAGAAACTGTAATTGATATTATGTTAAATTTAAAAAAATTAAGAGTGAAACTTTTTGATAATCAGCCTCAAATTTTGAAAATGAGTGTTAAAGGAGAAAAAGAGGTTTTTGCTCGAGATTTTGAACCTAATCCTTTGGTAGAAATTTTAAATCCCGATTTAAAAATTGCCACTTTAACTGATAAAAAAGCAAAAATTGAAATGGAAGCAACAGTGGAAAAAGGATTGGGATATTCTGAAGTAGAAGAAAGAAAAAAAGAAAAATTATCTATTGGCACAATTGCCATTGATGCTATTTTTTCACCGGTAATGAGGGTGAATTTTTGGGTAGAAAATATGCGGGTTGGAGAAAGGACTGATTATAATCGACTTTTTATAGAAATAGAAACTGATGGTTCGGTTACGCCGCAAGAAGCCCTAATTAAAGCCGCCAATATTTTAGATGAACACTTTTCTTTGCTCAAAGAAAAGGCTAGTTTTAGTTTACCCACAGGAAAAGAAGAAGAGGTATTAAAAAGAGAAAAAATAAAAAGAGAACCAAAAGATATTAGTATTGAAGAGCTTAATTTGTCGAATAGAACTAAGAATGCTCTTTTAAATAATGGAATAAAAACCTTGGCTGGTTTACTTCGCTACCGCCAGGAGACATTGGCACAGTTAGAAGGATTGGGAGACAAGGCAATTGAAGAAATTAAAAAAGTTTTAAAGGATTTAACTTACACGCTTAAAGATTAAAGTTTATGAAGCATTTAAAGAGAAAAAGAATTCTTCATCGGAAAAAAGACCAAAGGAAGGCGCTAATTAAAAGTTTAGTGGTTAATTTGATTTTAAAAGAAAAAATAAAAACTACTTTGGCTAAAGCAAAAGAGGCGCAAAAAAAGATAGAAAGATTAATCACGATCGCAAAAAAGCAAAACTTAACTGCCTTTCGAAGAATTAAAAAAGAACTTCCCTTAAAAGTGACTAAAAAATTATATTATGAGTTAGTACCGAAGTATTTGGAAAGAAAAGGCGGTTATACAAGAATAATTAAAACTTATCAAAGGAAAATTAATGACGCTTCTTTGTTGGTTATTTTGGAGCTTGTAAAATAAAAAAATAAAAAATTCAAAATGATAGAAAAAAAGGATTCAAAAACAATTATTATTGATGCCAAAAATCAATCTCTTGGAAGAATCGCCTCGGCTATTGCTTATTATTTGCAGGATAAGCATAAACCGAGTTATGCACCTAATAAAACAGGCGAGACAGTAGTGATTGTTAAGAATTTAAAAGAGATATTTTTTAAAGGTAGCAAATTAGAAACCAAGAAGTATTTTAAGCACACTGGTTATTTAGGCCATTTAAAAGAAGAGACATTAAAAGCTTTATGGCAGAAAAATCCCGAAAAAGTTTTAAGAATGGCGGTCAGGGGAATGCTACCTAAAAACAAATTAAGAGATAGAAGACTTAAAAGATTAAAAATAGAATAAAAAAAGAGAAAAATAAAAGG
>JBMFOQ010000011.1:0-17819 GCA_049969555.1 Minisyncoccia bacterium | reverse complement strand
CATCTACTGGATATTCAGTAATTTCTTCTTTGTCACTAATATGAATTAATTCATCATTAAGATAACATTCCGGAGTAACAGGTTTTATTTTTTCTGGGGATAGGGTACCTCCTAAAAGAGGATCAATAACATCCTGAATTGCGCCAGGAAGTTTCCAGCGGGGATTAAGAGTAGTAGTGGTTAATGAGGGCGGGGTTTTTTCCTCATAAATACTACTAATATCATAAGATAATTTAACATTCTCTCCTAAGACAATAATTGAAGGGTTGGCAACAAGAGAAATACTTTTTATTCGTATCGAAGCAGTGGCTATTCCTCCTTCTTCTGCTTTATCTTTTTTATAACAATTAAGGATATAATCTGTATTCTCTGTAGGAAGAGGAATTTTTTCTTCTCCTTGCATTGGTTTTTCTCCTGTCCAACCACCAGAAGCAGTACATATCGCCTCACCTTGGGTTGGTTTTTCACCATTAGTATAAGTAACTTTCCATACAAGGGTAGCTTGACCCGTATCATCACTACCAATTGATAAAATTTCTGAATTAGATTCTTTAAACTTTAAAGAAATTAAAAAGGTTTCATTAGAAAATGAGCCGCCTTTTCTATCAGGAGGAGTTTTATAATCTCCTATACGTGCATAAGTAGAAGTAATAAAACCTAAAAATATAATAAAGGAGAAAAAGATTAATTTTTTATTCATAGTTTTTAATTAAAGTTATTTTTCAATAATTGAGGGAATTAAAGAAACTAAGGGGGTGTATTGATAAAGAGAGATTAAATTAGAAGTGAGGGTTTCTTCTTTGGGAACAAGATAGAAATTAATTGATAATTCTTCATTTTCTTTATTAGGATAGGGAATATAACCAATAAAACTAAATTGAAGTGAATCGGTTTTATTTAGGGCACGGGTACAGAAAATATTATTATTTGAGACATTAAAGATTGAGTCAGGATAAGCTTTGATTTTTTCTAAAAGAGGATTTATTTGAATACAAAGTTTGAACGATTGAGGGAGTTTATTAGAAATATCTTTGTATTTATCTTGGCTGATAAGAGCTGAAAGATTAACTTTAAAAATATCTAAATCACCAAAATGAACAACCGGAATAGTAGTTTTTTGATTGTTTCTTTCTATTTCCTTGTCTTCATTTATTGAAACAACTGTTTGAAGAGGTGTATAACGACAGATGTTCATTAGAAATTCTTCGGGTAATAAACAATCATTTAATAATAAATTCACTTTTCCTTCATAAGTATTTAAATCCACAATTGGGGAAGGCAGGGTAGTTGGCTTTAAAGAGAGTTTAAATTTTAAAGTAATTAAATAGATAATCACCCCAATAAAGATTAAAATTGCTATTAAAACAATAATTTTGTTTGTTTTTTGAGACATAAAATTTAATTTAAAATTTAATTTTTAATTTTTAAGTAAGGTACTTTGCAGATTTCTTTGCTATTTTTAGATTGCTTTTCTATTTCTACTTATTTTCATTATATCTCATTTTTCTTTGTCAAGCAATAGCCAGATTTCTTGATCAAAATCAAGTTTTTCTGCTTTTTGGGGTTTTTCTTTTAAGATAATAAGTTTTTTAGCAATTGTTTCTTTGGCTAATTTTTCTTGATTTTTTTCTAAAATCTCTTTTAATTCTTTATCCGGCGTATATAAATTTAAAATTACTTTATCTTTGAGGGTGAGTTTTTGATTTTTTCTTTGCTCTTGAATTTGACGAATTAGCTCCCGAATTATTCCTTCTTCTTTTAATTCCGGAGTAATTTCCGTATTAAGCTCAATTTCATTTGGAATATTTTTATCAAAAATAATACTTTTAACATTAATTTCTTCTTTTAAAATTTCTAATAATTCTTTTTTAACCTTTAAATCATTTTTAATTTTTAATTTCTTTAAAGGTTGGCGAACTTTAATTTTTGCTTTTTGTCTTAAACTTAAAGATAAATAAGCAATTTCTCTTATTTTTTCCATTTCTTTTAAAATTTTTGAATCTTGGTATTTTTTCTCGCTTAGGGGAAAATCGGCTAAATGAACACTCTCTTTATCTTTTTTATATTTAATTTTTTGCCAAAGATATTCAGTAATAAAAGGACAAAATGGCGCTAAAATCAAAATCGTTTCTCTTAAAACTTTTCTTAAAACTAAAGAACTTGAAACCCATTCTTTTTTGTTTTCAGGTTTTTGGAAAATTCTTCTTTTTCGCCTCAAATACCAGCGAGATAAATTATCAATAAATTTATCTATCTCTTTAGTTGCCTCAAAAACAAGATACTGATCAAGATATTTTGTAATTTGTAATTTGCTTTTTTCCAGCTCAGCCAAAATCCATTTATCTAAAAGGGATAATTTATATTTATTAATTTCTCCCTCTCCTTTATAAGCATAAGTTTCATAAAAAACATAGACATTTATCAAAGTTAAAAGTGAGCGACGTTTAAAAACTAAAATTTCTTCTTCATTAAATCTTTTTTCTTCTCCAGGAGGATTTAAAGAAAAAAGATACCACCTAACTGCATCTGCGCCATACTTTTCAATCATTTCAAAAGGATTAACTACATTCCCTTTTGATTTTGACATTTTTTCGCCATTTTTATCTAAAACTAATCCCAAACAAATTACATTTTTAAAACCGGGACCCAAATCTAAAAGAGAAGAAATGGCTAAAAGAGTATAAAACCAGCCGCGAGTTTGATCAATTGCTTCAGAGATAAAATCAGCCGGAAAAGGTATTTTTTTAATCAATTTTTTATAATCTATTTTTTCTAAATTTTTATGGTCTATAAACTCAAAGGGGAAATGATACTGGGCATAAGGCATTGCCCCAGAATCAAACCAGCAATCTAAAACCTCTTTTCTTCTTTTCATTTCTCCCCCACATTTTGGGCATTTAAGAACAATCTCATCAACAAAAGGCCGGTGCAAATCAATTTCTCCTTTTTTATTTAATGGTTTTTGGGGCAATTCTTCTATTGAACCAATTACCTTATAATAACCACATTTTTCACATTCCCAAACAGGCAAAGGTGTTCCCCAATAGCGATTTCGAGAAATTGCCCAATCTTTTGCTTCTTTTAGCCACTGGCCAAATCTTCCTTCTTTAATATGAGAAGGAATCCAATTTATTTTTTGATTATTTTGAATCAGTTTTCTTCGAATCTGAGAAACTTTAATATAAAAAGCTTCAAAGGCATAATACATTAAAGGAGTATCACAACGCCAGCAAAAAGGATATTCATGAATTGTTCCTTTCAAATCACCTCCAAATAATAAATTTCTTGATTTTAAATTTTCAAAAATTATCGGGTCAGCCTCTTTAAAAAATTTCCCTTTAATTTCTTGAAGTTCTTGAGGCGACTCAACAAAAAATCCTTTGTCGTCTATGCTTTTTAAAAAAAGAAGATTTTCTTTTTTTGATAATTCCATATCTTCCTCGCCATAAGCTGGCGCAATATGTACTAACCCTGTTCCTTCATTAAAAGAAACAAAATCAGCCCCCACTACTTCATAGTTTTTCTTTTCTTTTTGATTTTGATTAAGGGGGTATTTAAACAAAGGTTCATATTTTAAACCAATCAATTCTTTTCCTTTCAATTCTTTTATTAATTTTAAAGAATCTGCCTCAGAAGGAAGATTATAAGTAATTAGATATTCTTTTTCTTTTTCATTGAATAATAATTTGTATTTCAAATCTTTATTAACAGCAATTGCCGTGTTGTTTGGCAATGTCCAAGGAGTAGTTGTCCAAACTAATAAATAAATTTGAGAATTCTGAATTTGAAATTTAGAAGATATCTTTTCATTGGATAAAGAAAGAGGGAATTTGACATATACCGAAGGGTCTTTTACAGTTTTATAGCCCAAAGAAACTTCATGGCTAGATAAAGGGGTAGAACATCTTGGGCAATAAGGCAAAACTTTGTAACTTTTATAAAGCAGGCCTTTTTCATCAATTTTTTTTAAAAGCCACCAGATAGTTTCAATATAGTTTGGCTCAAAGGTAATATAGGGATTTTTTAAATCTATCCAATAACCCATTCTTGAAGTTAAATCTTCCCACTGTTTTTTGTATTGCCAGACTGATTCTTTGGCTTTTTCATTAAACTCTTCAATACCAAATTCTTCTATTTGGGTTTTATTTTTAAAACCTAAAGCTTTTTCTACTTCTATTTCTACTGGCAAACCATGAGTGTCCCAACCAGCTTTTCTTATAACTCTAAAACCTTTCATTGTTTTATAGCGGCAAATTAAATCCTTAAAAGAGCGGGCTAAAACATGATGAATCCCCGGCTTGCCATTAGCCGTTGGCGGCCCTTCATAAAAAACAAAAGGTCTTTTGGCCGGCCGATTATCAATGCTTTTTTCAAAAATTTTATTTTCTTGCCAAAAATTTAAAACTTCTTCTTCTATTTTTTTAAAATTAGTGAAATCAACCATAATAATTTTTAAATTTTACTACATTTTTTTAAGAATTTCTATTGAAAGAATCCTAAAAATAATTTGAAGCACAATACTTACTGCCAAAGTTAGTTTTAAACGAAAAACCCTTGCTCCTTCGTTTTCTGCCTTAAGTATTTGATGTTTTTGATAAAAATGATTATATAGCGAAGCCAAATTATAGGCATAATCGCCTAAAAGATTTATAGAAAATTTCTCGGCTCCAAAAGAAAGCACTGACTTGAATTTGGCTAATTGACGAAGAAGGGCAATTTCTTCATTGTTTAAGCCATAAGGCAAATTCTTTTTAAACTTGGGTATTTTTGCTTTATTTAAAACATTAAAACATCTCGCTAAACTATACTGAAGATAGGGGCCGGAATTTCCTTCTAAATCCATAATTTTATCCCAATCAAAAATAATATCGCTTTGATAATGATAAGATAAAATATGGTATTTTAAGGCGCTTACTCCTATTTTCTGAGCTATTTCTTTTTTTTCTTTCAAAGAAAGCCCTCTTCTTGTTTCTGAATTTTCAATAATTTTTAGTGCCCTTAAATTTATCTCATTTAAAACTTCTTCCAAATGAATTGTTTCACCTTTTCTTGTAGAAAATTTGCCCCAAGGCCAGCGCATTAAGCCATGATTAAGATGAACTAAATTAAGGTTTCTTTTCCAATTAAGCATTCTTACTGCCTCAAAAAGTTGTTCAAAATAAAGAGTCTGGTCTGCGCCAACTTCATAAATTATTAAAGAAGGATTCCATTTCTCTAAACGATATTTAACAGTTGCTAAATCTCTGAGAAAATAAGTAGAGGTTTTATCTGATTTTAAAACTATAGCCGGGGGAATTTTTTTACTAAATTCTATTATCAACGCTCCTTCGCTTTCCTTAACTAATTTTTTATCTTGCAATTCCTTAAGCACTTCTTTCATTTTCTTTTCATAAAAACTTTCGCCTAAATTAACATCAAATTTAACATTTAATATTTTATAAATCCGATTAAACTCCTTTAAACTAACTTCCACACATTTTTTCCAAATTCTTAAAGCCTCTTTATCTTTATCTTCTAATTTTTTAAACCATTTTCTCGCTTCTTCCTCTAATTGGGGATTATGCTCGGCTAATTTATGAAACTCGACATATAATTTCTCTAATTTATCAATAGTTAAATTGTTAAGAATTATTTTTGCTTCTTTTAAATTTTTATTTTTTAGTAATTGATTTTTTATTTGATATAACAATTTACCAAATTGCGTTCCCCAGTCGCCTAAATGATTGTCCCCAATTATTCGCCAGCCTAAAAATTTATATAAATTGTATATTGCATTACCCATAACTGTGGAACGCAAATGACCAATACCAAAATTTTTGGCAATATTTGGCGAGGAATAATCAATCACAGCTGTTTTTCTTATTAAAGGTTTTCTGCGGCCGTAGTTATAACCTAATTTTAAAATTTTCATTAGTTCTTTGGTCAAAAAATCAGAAGACAAAAAGAAATTAATAAAACCATTAACCGCCTCGATTTTTTGAAAATAGTATTTAGTTTCATAAAAACCATTAATTAAAGAAACTAAATTTTGTGCAATTTGAATTGGTGGCTCATTTAACTTTTTTGCTAAAATAAAACTAACATTTGAGGCATAATCCCCCAAATTTAATTCTTCTAAAAAATTAACCTCAATATCTTTTTTTTCAAATTTAAATTCTAAAGCCGGATAGGCTTTGATTAATGCTTTATAAATTAACTCTCTTATTAACTCCTCCATTAAATTTTAGTTTAACAAATTTTTTGCTAAAATTAAAGTATGGAGATTTTAGCAGAAAACAAAAGGGCTTTTTTTGATTATGAAATCATTGAAAAATATGAAGGAGGGTTAGTATTAATGGGTTCAGAGGTAAAATCAATCAAAACTAAAAAAATGAATCTTAGTGGTTCTTATGTCATTATTAAGAAAAATAATGCTTATTTATTAAATTCCGAAATTCCTCCTTATCAACCAAAAAATATTTCCTTTGACTATGATCCCAAAAGAAGTAGAAAAATACTTCTTAAAAAGAAAGAAATAAACTCTCTTCTTTTAAAAACAAAACAAAAAGGGTTGACTTTAATACCCTTAAAGGTGTATAATAAAAACGGATTAATAAAATTAGAGTTTGCCTTAGCCAAAGGCAAACATCTTTTTGACAAAAGAGAAAAAATAAAAAAGAGAGAAATCAAACGAAAAATATCTGGAATTGTAAAAAACCAATTCTAAATATTTTATCCGGAATCCTTTTAAAGGGGGATGTCGGGCTTCGATAGAAAGAAATCTTTTTTATATGCAAGCAGAGGAAGCTTTGTTGCCTCTTAAAATAATCAAAGCGGCTTAAAATGCCAAAAATCAATACGCCCTTGCCTACGCCTAAAGCGAGGTAAGGTTTCTCTTTAATTAAGAGAGGCCTTTTGGTAAATTCTCGGATAGCCAAAAGGCTTTCAAGCTCCGAGATTAGTTAGATAAAATTTGTTCGTTTTATCTAATGAAAATTTAAGAACAGTCTTAAAAATCAGGTTTGTCCAATTTTCCTTTTTAAGACTATAAAAATTGGGCTAAGCTTGTAGAAATATAAAAAAGAACTTTCTAGACGCGAGTTCAACTCTCGCCATCTCCACCATCCTTTAATTTCTAAATGAGTTCAGAAAATAAGATAAGATTAATTGATGAAAACGGAAAATTCATTGACCTCCTTTCTTATGAGGAGGCGCTTAGATTAGCTCAAGAAAGAGGATTGGATTTAGTATTAATTACTAAAAAGGCAATTCCGCCGGTTTATCGTTTGGGTGATAAAAATAAAATAAAATATCTCCAGGAAAAAAAGATAAAAAAATTAAAGTTAAAAGAAAAACAGAACCTGCCGAAAATTATCAGGCTTGGCTTTAACGAAGGGCTTCATGATATTCAAACAAAAGCAAAAAAAGCGGAAAAGTTTTTAGAAGAAGGAAGGGTGGTAACGATAGAAATGAGATTAAAAGGAAGAGAGAAAACGCATCCTGATTTAGCGGAAAAGAAAATTCATGATTTCCTCAATTGTCTTAAAACTCCCATTTCTTTTACTCAACCACTAAAAAGAGTACCAATGGGTTTTGTTATCTCTTTTAAAAAAATATAAGGATTTCTTATGAAAAAAATGGGTAAAAATTTAATAGATAAAAGAATAAAACTAACAAAAAGCGGAAAAATTTTAAGACGGCACTCGCACATCGGCCATAATCAAGCAAAAAAGAAAAGCAAGGTTAAAAGGGCAAAGCGAGGTTTAGTTTGTATTTCTAATTTAAAAAATGATATTTTAAAAATTTATCATTAAAATTTAAATAAAAAGATTTAAACAAATATGGCAAGAGTTAAAGGGGGAGTAATGACAAAAAAAAGAAGAAAAAAAGTGGTTAAATATGCCAAAGGTTTTAAATATGGAAGAAAAAACAAATATCGCCAGGCGAGAGAAGCCCTTCTTCATGCCTTTAGCCACGCTTTTAAAGATAGAAAAAGAAAGAAAAGAGAAAAAAGACAACTCTGGCAGATAAAAATCAACGCCGCTGCAAGAGAGAAAGGTCTTAATTATAGCAAATTTATTTCTCTTTTAAAGAAAAATAATATCAAATTAGATAGAAAAATTTTGGCCCAAGTCGCTGAGAATTATCCAAAAATTTTTGGTAAAATTTTAGAAAGTATAAGCAAATAAAATTTATATAATAAATGACTGCCTTAAAGCAGTCATTTTAATTTCAACTCATTTAAAAATTTTTCGGCTTCAGCTATTAAAAGTTTACTATTTTTAAAAGGAATGACTTCTTTTGCTTTTTGAGGATTTAACCATTGATAGCCAAGGTGCTCAGAAGAAATTTTAACTCCTGAGTTTTCTGTTTTGGCTAAAAAATAATAAACTATCTTAAATGTTAGTTTATTGTCTTTTTTAAAGAAATACTTAATTTGTTTTTTAAATCCAGGAATTAACTCTTTAATCTCTAGTCCCGTCTCTTCTTTAACTTCTCTTAAGGCCGCCTCTTCTATTTTTTCTTCTTTTTCTATATGACCTTTAGGAAATTCCCAATAATCCTTTCCCTTGCTTAAAGAAGGATAGTGAAGCAAAAGATACTCTCTTCCTTTTTCTGTTTCTCTAAAAATTAAAATGCCGGCAGAAATTTCTGATTTCATAATAAAATTTTAGAAATTAGGATTTAAGAGTAAAAAAATAATCAATTGGTTCCTTAATTTTTCTAAGAAAATGTCGTCTGATAGATATTAAAAGTATCAAGCCAATAAACTGGCAGATAAAAACAATAAAAAAAACAAAAGAGAAACCAAAAACATAAACCAAAGAAGTACCAATTAAAATTGCCAAAGCAGAGCCTAAGTTAAAACCAGTTGAATTAAGCGCCCATTCAAAACTAATTCTTTTGGGATTAATATGCCGCGTAAAAAGAGAATTCCAAGGGGGGACACCCAAAGCGTCGCCAATGCCATAAATAATAAAAATAATAAAAACTTCCAAGACATTATGGGAAAACATTAAAAGGATTGGCACTAAGGTATTTAACATTTGCCCAATAAGTAAAGCAAAAAAATCATCTGCCTCTCCTTTTACCCTATCTAAATAATCCGAGATAAAAAGTTGCAAAGTTGCTTTGATAATCCAATAGAAAAAATAGCATAAGCCAACAGTTTTAATAGTTGCGCCTTCAATGCGGTTTAAAACGAAAATTGCAAAAATTGGGTTAACAAAAGCCCAACCAGTAATATTTAAGATATTAACTAAAAGAAGATTTTTTGCGACTTCATTAAGTTTTTCCCGAAAAAGATTTTTTAATAAAACCATAAATTTAATAATTTTTAATTTTTAAACAATTTTTAGAACTATTTTCCCTTCTTCTAAAACAAATTCTATTTTTTTACCTTCTTCAATTTCTTCTTTTAAAATAATTTGAGCGAGCGATTCTTTTATATAATGCCTAATAACCGCATTAAGCGGTCTTGCCCCAAATAAAGGATTATATCCTAATTGGGCGATTTTTTTAATTACTTCTTCAGAGAAATTGATTTCTATTTTTTTGGAGAAGGCTAAAGAGCTTTTAAGTTCTTGAAGTTTTAAAATAACAATTTCTCTTAAATGAGTATAAGATAAAGGTTTAAAGACCACCACTTCATCAAAACGATTTAAAAGTTCTGGCTTAAAATAGAAAACCAGTCTCTTTTTTAATTTTTCGGTGATTTCTTTGAATTCAGTTTTCTTGTCTAATTCCTCAACAATAAACTCTGACAAAGCATTAGAAGTAGCAATAATAATAGTATGGGTAAAATCTATTACCTGTCCTTTATTATCCGTTAATCTGCCTTCATCAAAAAGAGACAAGAAAAGATTTAAAACTTCAGGATGGGCTTTTTCAAATTCATCTAAAAGAATTAAAGAAAAAGGGTTGCTTTTTACTGCTTCAGTTAATTCGCCGTCTAATTCTCCCTCCGGGTCGCCAATAAAATAATAAACGCTCTTTCTGTCTTGATATTGAGCCATATCAAAACGAATCATTGTTTTTTCGCTTCCAAAATATACTCGGGCTAAAGTTTTTGATAATTCAGTTTTTCCCACACCAGTTGGACCAACAAAAAGAAAAGTAGCAATTGGTTTTTTCTCGCTTGCTAAACCAACACGATACTGCCTTAAAGCACTGGCGACTAATTGAACTGCCTCTTCTTGATTAATTAAATAACGATGAATAATATTCTCTAAATCAAGCAACTTTTCTTTTTCTTTTTGTTCAGAAACTTCCAAAGGAATACCAGTTTTCACACTCACTAAATCTAAAATATCCTGCTCTAATAAAACTTTTTTATTTTTTCTTTTTGCTCCTTCCAGGGCTTCGGTTAAAATATTTTGCGCAGAGGTAGGAAGAGGAATATTGGTATAAAACCTGATAGCCAAATTTACTGCTCTTTTTATTGCCTTATAACTAATTTTCACTTTTGATTTTTGCTCCCATTCTAATGAACGATAAGCCATAATTTTAATTGCCTGAAGAGGAGTAATTTCTTTTACTCTTAAGATAGAAAAATTTTCTAATATCGAAGGGTCTTCTTCTAAATAACGATGGTAATTTTCCGGAGTAGTGGCGGCAATTATAGGAATAGTTAGAGAAAAAATAATTGGTTTTAGAATATCTAAGGCATTTAAACCGCTTTTATCTTGCTGTTGAGTTAATTTAAAAGTATGAAAATCAGGCAAATAAAGAATGATATCCCGATTCATCTCTAATTCTTTAGTAATCATTGTTAAATTATTAAAAACCTCTTCTGGGCTAGTGGCATCAGCAAACAAAGAGACTAAAGACAAAGCATATAATCGGGAATCTCTAATCGCCGGGGGAACATTATCTCTTATAATGTTATAGGCTAAATAAGAGACAATCGTTTCTTTGCCGGCACCCGATGGCCCAATCATTAAAATATTTCTTTTATCAGGCCGGGATAAAAGATTAAGCAAAATTTCATATTCTTCTTCGTGTCCAACCATTATGCCTATTTTGTAGTCCTCGGCTAATTGAGTAAAATCCAAAGCATATTTATCTAAAATAGGTGTTGGCCGAGAAGTTAGTGCCCGATTCACATTAATTCTTTTTGATTTAAAAGGAGTTCTTTTTAATTCACTTAATCCTGAAATCACTTTCATTCCCTTTCTTTTTGATAAACTATTTAAAATAAAAGCAACAGCTACATCATTTTTTTCTAAATGACCATAACTAAATATCTTTTCTACAAGAGAATCATTTAAAGAAAAAAGGGACAAAAATAATCCTTCTTTATCAATTGATTCTAACTTTAATTCAAGCGACTCGTAAAATGCTCCGCCGATAATTCTTTTTAAAAACCCGACGTAACTATCATCTGATAATTCTGAATCATTATCTAATTTATTCTCTAAAATCTTTTTTAGAATTTCTTTTAAATTTTCCTCTGTTAAATCAATGCGATAAAAACTATCCTCAATAAATCTATCAAGTAAAAGCAAATACAATAATGCCAAAGAAAAAGAAACCCTGTTTTTTAAAGCAAAATTTTTTGTTTTAACCAACAAATCTTTGATGTTTAAAGATAAATATGAGGAAAGGTTGATTATTTTTTTCTTCGGCGATAGTTTTTGCAAAGAATTATCAGAAAAATTCTTTTTTATTAAAATAAAGGCAAAAAAGAAAAAAAGTAAAATTCCCAAATATAACCATCTGCCACCAATTAAAAAAATTAAAGATAAAGAAAATATTATTCCGAAAATAATAAAAAGGTTTAAAAATAGTTTAAATAAATAACGATCGAAGGCGCTTAAAAATAAATAATCATCTTTGAAAATAAGAGTTTTTTCTTCCAATGCTAAAATTTTTATCACTTTACTCATTTTAGGGAGAAATGGTTTTTAAAATTAAATAAACCGGTAAAACAGCCCAAATAAAATACCCTAAACAAAATAATACCGAGATAAAAACAAGAATTATTCCACTAAAAACAATTTTAATTATCCTTATAGGAATACTAACTAAATAGCCGGCAAAAGAATAAATTGACCATAAAGGAATGGTCAAATATTTCAAATGGATAAAAAAACCCAATTTTTTTTCTACTTTGTAAACTAAATTCTCGTAAAGATTAAAAAAGAACTGAAAACCACCAATATAATAAGTGTTTATAAAATTCAAACTTAAAGCAATAATTCTTTGTAAAAAATAATACAAAAACATAACTTTAACTCAATTTTAGCAAAAGTTTTTCTTTTTTAAAAGGTCTAAAAAAGCTCTTTTTGACTCGGTTTTTTTAATAATTGTTCTCTTTCTTCTTCTTTGAATATCTTCACCTTGCCATATTCGCCATCATAACCCGGTTCAATATATAAATTACCCCCTCTTACCCTTTTGATTCCCTCAACTATTTCCGAATCAGTAACTTTAAGAATTTCTTCTAAAGGAACATCTAATAAGATATTAAATTCATTTTCAAAAGAAGAGATTAAAGAACGATACTTTTCCTCCACCAATTTAGTGTTTACCCCTACTCCAAATGTTTCCGCAATAATTTCTTTTAAAGGGACCAAACTTTTAAAAGGAATGGCATTATGAGGGATAAAACCATTTTCTCTGTCTGCTAATTCATCTACTCGCGATAAAACTCCAATTGTTAATGGTCTATTACAAACCGGACAAATCCCCTTTACTTTTTTTCTTTCTTCAGGAGACATTGAAACATGGCATAAGCGATGGCCGTCATAATGATATTTTCCTTCTTCGGGGAAAAATTCAATTGTAAATAAAAACTTACTTTTATCTTTTTTAAGAATTGCCTCCCTTAACGAAGAGTAATTTAAATCTAATTCAAAAACATTTGCTTCTCTGCCTAAATTATTAGGCGAATGGGCATCTGAATTAGAAACTAAAGTAAAATTATCTAATTTTGATAATCGCCAATTCATCTTAGGGTCGCTGCTCAAACCAGTTTCTAAAACAGAAATATATTTTATGTTTTCTCCAAAGGCTTCCTCAAGCGAATCAAAACCAGACATTGAACCAAAAACCCCAAACCACGGCGTCCAGATATGGCACGGAATAAACATTGCTTGCGGTTCAGCTTCAAAAACAATTTTTAATAATTCTTCAGAATCAAGTCCTAAAATTGGCCGGCCATCAGATTTTAAATTTCCCTGCCAAGATAAAACTTTGTTTATTTTCTCGGCTGCTTCTAAAGAAGGAAGAACAATTAAATTATGAATCCTTCTGGTTTTTCCTCCTCTTTGATAGATATTAGAAATTTCAGTTGAAACAATAAATCTTACTTGGTTGTTACCGGAGATATTTTTTTGACTGCCAGTTATCAGAGCTTTGGGTTTTAACTTATAAAGCCCATCTTCAGCCGGTTCTAATTTTTCTTTTAGTTCTTTAAACCATAAAGGATGAGTAAAATCAGCTGTAGCAATGATATTTATTCCTTTTTCTTTAGCGGCTAAAGCAATATGCTCTAAATCCATATCTTTAGAGGTTGCCCGGGAATATTTAGAATGAATATGTAAATCAGCAATAATTCGCATATTTTTAAACTGCCCTCCTGCGAGGATTCGAACCTCGATTATAGGCTCCGGAAGCCTATGTTCTGTCCATTGAACTACAGGAGGAAAACTATTTTAATTTAAATTAATAAGCTAAAAATGTTTGACACAAAGCGCCAATTATTAAAGCAGTTACTAAAATTCCAAAAAGAAATTTGTTTAAAGGAAGTTCGTAGGCAGGAGTTAATTCGTTTTTCTCTTTTGCTTTTTTAAGAATTAAAAGAATCATCACTCCTTCTAAACCGCCAATCATTCCACCAATAAAAGAAATAAGTTTTATAATATTTTGTAATCCCAAAAGATAAAAAATTATTGGTCCCAAAATTACTACCAGATAACTAATAAAAGGAGTCCAATTAAAGTCATTAATAAAACTATTTTTAATATAGGTGGCAAAAATTAAATAAGAAGTAGAAACTGCTAAAAAACCAACTAAAGCACCAATAATGATAATCGGTTTGCCTAAAACACCTATTAAGCCGCTAATTGCATCTTTCGAAACATTACTTCCACTAACCCCCAAAACACTAATAATAAAAATTAAATAAACAATTGCCGGAATAAAAGAACCAATTTTAATTATCCTTTTTGCCTTACTTAAAAAATTATTCTTTTTTAAAATACTAATCGCCTCGGGTACAGCTACTGCTCCATTTAAAGAATAAAAAAACACTCCATAAGGAATTAGCCAGCCGAATTTATTATAAAAATTAAATAAATTCATCTGTTTTAAATCAAAATGAGGCAAAACAAAAAGGGCAATAAGCAAAAATAAGGCAACTAAAACAAAAGAAAGATAAAAATTAATTTTGGCTGCCAAAGTGTTTGATTTATCCAAAACAGAAAGATTAAAAATTAACCAAAGCAAAAGAAATATTAAACTTGGCTCTAAGTTTTTAATCCCAAAATTTTGTAAAAGTAAATTAAAAAATTGTGTTCCTAAAAGTAAATAAATTAAAAGAGAAACTGAAAAAGTTAAAAAAGTAGTAATAAAAATAAATTTTTTTGCTGGCATTCCCAAATAATAGCCAGTGTAGCCTGGAAGACGATAATTTGCTGGAGTTCTTAAAACTATTTCCCCAAAAGCCAAATGTAAAAAAAGAATAATAAAACTTACTATCACCAACCAAAAAACAGCCAAAACTAACCCACTTAAATTGCAAACATAAGGCAAAGTAAATACTCCAGCGCCAATAATCGTTCCAACCAAAGCCGCAATTGCTTCGGCTAAAGCAACTCTTTTCATGTAATTTTAACTATTTATTCGACAATTAAATAAACTTCATCTCCTTCGTGAACTTTATCTTTAACTTTTAAGCCAATTGTCTCGCCTTTTTTTGCTGAATCAACATTTTCGTGTTCAACCTGAATTGAATCTACAGTTTGTTCAAAATCAGTTGAATGACCTTTGATATGAATTTTGTCGCCAACCTTTAAGGGCCCTGAAAGCTCTACTATTCCTACACCAATCTTTCCATAATAATGAGTAATCTTGCCAATTAATTTCTCTTCCATAATAAATTAAAAATTTAATTTTTCGACCCCTATTTATTTTAGCACAAATTAAAATAAATATCTATTCGCCTTTAATCACTGCTAGTGGTTGAAGTTTGGCTACTTTCAAAGATAAGCCTGCCTGATGGACAACTTCAACTACTTCATCGATATTTTTATACGCTTCGGGCGCCTCTTCTAACAATCCCTTATAAGAAGCGCATTTTACCACTATTCCTTTTGCTTTAAGTGTTTTTAAAACATCTTCCTTAGTTAAAGTTTTAATTGCCTGATGCCGTGACATTAACCTTCCTGCCCCGTGGCAAGTTGAATAAAAGGATTCTTCTGCCTTCTCTACTCCTTTTAAAACATAAGAACTTGTACCCATTGAGCCAGGAATTAAAACTGGCTGGCCAACGCTTTGGTACTTTAAAGGAATTTCCTTGTTCCCTTTGGGAAAAGAACGGGTTGCTCCTTTACGGTGAACAATTAATTCTTTTTCTTTACCATTAATTAAATATCTTTCTTTTTTAATAATATTATGAGCAACATCGTATAAAATTTTTAACTCTTCTTTCTTGCCAATTATTCTTTGCCATGCCTTTCTTACAAAATAAGTGATCATTCCCCTGTTTGCCCAAGCATAATTGGCTGCGCAAGCCATGGCTGAAAAATATCTTTGACCTTCTAAAGAATTAAAAGGTACACAAGCAAATTCCCGATCTGGAACTTTAATTTGATATTTATCTATTAGTTTTAAAAATTCTTTTATATAATCGGTTGCCACTTGATGCCCCAAACCACGACTGCCAGTATGAATCATTATTGTTATTTGATCTTTAAAAAGTCCAAATACCTTTGCTGCCTCCTCGTCATAAATTTCTTTTACTTTTTGAATTTCTAAAAAATGGTTTCCACTTCCTAAAGTTCCAACTTGATCCTGACCTCTTTTTTTTGCATAAATTGAAACTGTTTGAGGATCTGCCCAATCTAAATTACCGTTTGCTTCACAATTTTGAATATCTTCTTCATTTAAATAACCCTGTTCATATAGTCTCTTTGCGCCTTTTTCTAAAATTTTATCAAGGGAGGAAATTTCCAGTTTGATTTTTCTTCCTTTTCCCAAGCCTGATGGTACTTCTTTATAAATTTCAGTGGCTAATTTTTCTAAATGCGGCTTTAACTCTTCTTCTTTTAGATTGGAAATTATTAATTTCATTCCACAATTAATATCATAACCACACATTCCCGGAGAAATAATTCCTTCATTTAAATCAATGGCCGCCACACCACCAATAGGTGAAGCATAGCCTTCATGACAATCAGGCATTGCTAAACCATATCTTTGAATCCCTTTAAGACAAGATAAATTAACTAATTGCTCTAAAGATTTATCTTTTAAAATATCCTCAATCATTTTCTCTGAAGCATAAACTCTCGCATTAACCAGCATATCATCTCGAAACTCTTTAGGTATTTCCCATAAATAATTATTTATTTGTTTTAGATCTTTTTTTGAAATCATAATTTTTAATTTTGATATTTTTAAATGATTATTAAATTCAATCTTTAAATATCAAAAAGAATTTCTGCTTCATATTCCCCAGACTTATTCTGTTTTACTTCTGCTTTATGATAGGTGACTGCTTTAATTTCTTCTTTAAAACTTTTTACTTTAAAACCTTTAACTTTTGCTTCAATTTTTTTCTCTGATAAAAAAATTACTTCCAAATCATTAAAAACTGAGTCATTAATATCAGTTAACGCCAAAACTTCGCTTAAAAAATCAACAATTAAAGCCGACACATCAACTGATTCAACCTTTATTGATTTTTGAACTCTTTTTTCGGTTAAATCTTTCTTACTAACCAAAATTTCCGCCATTCCTTTAAGCGCTCCTTCAAAAAGCTCTTTTAAACTCGCGGCTTTCACTTTTAATTTTACATCTGCCGGATGTTCTTTAATTTCATATTGATAACCCATATTTTTATTTTAACCTAAATTTCCTGTTTTCTCAATTTTAAATTTAAAAAATCCTCCCTCAGGAGGATTTTTTAAAAATTATTAATAATTAAACATTAGTAATTGATGCTTTATTTAATTTCTTTGTCAGTCTTGATTTTAATCGCGAAGCAGTATTTTTTTTGATTAAATTAACTTTTGCCGCTTTATCTAATAGTTTATAAAGGCGGGGTAAAAGTTTTTTTGCCTCTTCAATTTTTTTTGTTTCAATTAATTTCAAAAACTCCTTCTTTGTTTTTTTAAGAATCTCTTTTCTCTTTAAATTTCTTTCTCTTCTTTTTAAACTCTTTTTTAAAGCCCTTTTTGCCGCTTTAGTTATTGCCATAGTATTTTATTTTCTTTATTATAGCAAAATAATTCCAAAAAGTAAACAAAATTACTCTTTAAGTTAGCTATTTAAAAAATTCCTAAATGGAAAATTAGATTTTTCAATTTCAATAAAAAAGCTTAAAATTTGTTCAGTCAAAAATTTACTCTGACGGATAAATTATTGTTACTGTTTTGAGTCCTAATAAACTTTACAACCTAATTTCTTTAACAAAACTAATAAAATGGAAAAACTTTGTTATTTAATTTATCTTTTAATAATCTCCTTAAAAATATACTAAAACCGGTTATTTGTTTGATTTTAAAAGATCAAGAAGGAGAATTTCTAAAGCAATTTCTGGCTCTATTTCCCCTTTTTTGATTTTTCTATCATAATTTAAAAGCCGAAGGTAAATTTTTTTTAGTTCTTCAAAG
>JBMFOQ010000010.1:0-20339 GCA_049969555.1 Minisyncoccia bacterium | reverse complement strand
ACCAAAATAGATAAAATATTGTGACTGCGGAAAAGGCAATTATTGCGCAAATACAATTTTTACCCACAAACCGAAAGCGAAGCCCCGCCGTCCTTACCCAAAAGGTTGAGGGTAGGGCCGAGCAGAAAAATTTTCTTTTCCTTTTAGAAGAAAAAAACGGGCGCGCGCAAAATAAAAAATGTAGAGAAAATTTTTCTGCGAGGCAGGCCGTCGTCATCGGTGGCGGGCGGCGGGGCGGAGCGAATGGATTTTTTCAGAAATTTTCGGTAAAATGAGTTCGAACTTGGTTGTATAAGTACTCTATTTAAAAACTCTCCCTTTGGAGAGTTTTTATTTTTTTATTTCTTCTAAAAATTTTTTTGTTTCTTCTAATATCAATTGATCTAAATTGGCTAAATACTCTTTTAAAAAATTTTCTTTTGCTTGGTCGTTATCCTGAGAAAAAATTTCTGCCATTAAAGATTTTTTTTCTTCGTCTAAGTTTTGATAAGCCCGATAAAGAGCGCGCTCCAGAATTACATCATATAAATCTTTGGCTATTTTTTGTAATTCTGGAGGAAGAAGTTTTAAAAATTTTTGTTTCATTTGTTTAAAAATTATTTTTTATTTTTTTGATCCTAAATTAAGAGACCCTTTGGTTAAAGTTTCCCCAAGTTTTATCTCGCCCAAGATAAACAAAACTAAAAGCAAGAGTAAACTATAGCCTGCCAAACCTCCAACAGCAGACCACCAATTCTTTTTATTTTTGTCTAAATTTTTATCTACATAATCTTTAGCTTTTGAAATTACTTCTGGTTTTGTTTGTTGTTTTTCTTTATGTAAAATATCTTTGACTTTATTTTGTAGTTCTTCTATAATTTTTCTTCCTTCGGGAGTCTTTTTTAGTTCTCCAGCAATTTCTTTTCCTTTAAGAACAAGATTTAAAGCATCTTCTTTTGAGATTTTTTCTTCGAATTGTTCAATTGTTGTCCTTACAGGTTTTTCTCCATATAATTTTTCATATTTTTCTATTTTCAAAGGAAGTATTGGCAGGGCTTGAATTTTGTTTTTTATTTCATTTAAAGAGGCTTTTTTTACCTCTTTCGTCATTTCTTCTATTTCTCGAATTTTTATAAGGGTGTTATTTTTAATATTCTGATTTTCAATTGCCTGAGTAATTGTTCTTAATCCCCTTGTTTTAAAAGATATACTCTGAAGAGCCAATATCTTAGATACTTCAGCCAAGGTTTTGTCTCTTTCTCCTAAAAGTTTTAAAAGGGCAGATTTTTCCCGGGCAAACCAGATCTCTACTTTTGAAGGCTCTTTTAATTTTTCTCCAACATTTGCTTTTTGCTTAAGATATTTTTTCGGAGGATTTAATAAATAATTTTTAAATCCTTCAGCCATTTGATAATAAAAGCTTTTTTCTTTTAACCATTTGTCAACAAATTGAAGAATTCTTTCTGTTTTTTCATCCTCAGATTTTTCGTTTTTATTCCACTGTAAAGCCATTTCCAAGGCTATTTTTTTTGCTAATTTTTCCTTCTGATAATTAAAAGTAACCATTGTTTTTGGCCGATATTTTTCCATTTCCTCCATTAATTCCTCTATTCCATTAAAGTTATCCAAATTTCCAAAAGGAAGCCAATCATTTAAAAGTTTCATTGATTCTTTATAGGTTTTTCTTTTTTGGAGTTCGGTATTTTTTTCTAAATCTTTTATTTTTTGAAGTTCCTCTTTAAAATGCTCTAACCACTCTTGTTTTTCTTTGGTGGGGCGGTATTTTTTTTCGGTTTGTTTATCCGAAGGAATTTTTTCTTTAAGGGGGTTTTTTGAAATCGAAAGCTGAGGCTGAGGCATTTTTTCTTTTATTTCCGGGGGCAATTCTTGGGGAATTGCGGTTTCTGGCTGTTTTTCTGGTGTCTTTTCTGGAATTTGGCTTTTATCTTCTTCTGGTTTTTCCTCAGCTGTTTTTTCTTCCTTAGGAGGTTGTTCAAAACCTCCAAATTTAAAAGTTTCATTAGTTCCTGCCATTCTTCCTACTAAATTTCCCGAAGGATCTATTTGGAGATACTCTTCAGTAATTTCTTTATCTTTTATTCTATGAATTCCTAAAGGAATTATATTTAGCTTATTTTTGGAGATTGCCGCAGCAGTTTCTCTAAGACTCCCGTTTAATTTGTCATGGCCGTAAAAGTAAAAAGGATTATTTTCCCTATCCTTCATGTTTTCCTTTGGAAAATTAGCAAACACTTCTGCGTCTCTTGTCCAGCAGAATTCTAAAAATTTTTCTCTTTTGTTGTTATTATAATTTAAAGCTTTCTCCTTTATTTTTTCTATATCAGGATATGATAAAGGGAGGGTATGACTTACCAAAAAATTATTTCCTTCTGCTAAGAAAGGTAATTTTTCTTCAAATTTTGAATATTTTTGTAAAAATTCTTGGCCGAATTTCTCAAGGACAAATTCTTTAGTCATTGATGACTCAAAAGCATATTTGGCAAATGGGGCATAAGTTTCATTAATATCATCATGATTACCTCTAAGATAATGGAAATTTTCCGGAGCCAATTCTTTTAATTTCATTATCATTATCATTGTTCCAAAAGAATCTGCCATTTCTTCTTCCATTGAAGGAGTTATATATTTTTTTTCTTCAAATATTTCTTTTTGAGCCTTTTTCCACCTTTCAGGGCTTTTAATAGGATTCTCAGTGTGCAGCCCATCGCCCAAACAAACAATTTGAATTTCGCCTTTCAAAAGTTTCTCTAAATTGGTAATTCCTTTTTCGTCTTTATTGTTTAGTATTTTAAACAAAAATCCCCGCCTTCCATGAAGGTCGGGAATTAAAATAGTAGAAATATTCTTTTTTAATTTGATTATACCACCGGGATTGCCGTTTTTATCTTTTGGCCTAATGTTTTCTGGTTCATTCTCTAAAATTTTTAAAACATTATCTAAACTAGGTTCAATCTCTTCCTTTTCTATTTTTTCTAATTTAACTATCCTTTCAAGTTCTTTTTGAAATTGATGAATATCAATTGATTCTTTTTTTGTCGGGCCTTTTTCCGGACCTCCGCCAATATCCCCAGCTGCAAAATATTTTATTTTTTCTAGAGACATTTATAATTAATATAAATTAAAGTATTTTAGAATTATTAGAAGAGTTTTTATCTTAAGTGGATTAAAATTGGATTGAGAATGAAAATAAGGCTCTTAAAGTTATTTTCTTGTTTTTATAATTTCATCGACCAGCCCATATTTTTTTGCTTCTTCAGGAGTTAACCAAAAATCTCTATCCGTATCTTTTTCCACTTTTGAGATTGGCTGACCAGTATGTTTGGAAAGAATTTGATTTAATTGAGTTTTTACTCGAACAATTTGTTTAGCGGCAATTTCCACATCTTTTGCCTGACCTTCAGCCCCGCCCATTACCTGGTGAAGCAAAATTTCTGAATTTGGCAAGGCATATCTTTTTCCTTTTTTACCCCCAGCCAAAAGCACTGCTGCCCCTGAAGCAGCCATTCCCATACAGAAAGTAGCCACATCAGGCTTAACATATTGCATTGTGTCATAAATTGCTAAAGTGGCAGTCACTGAACCACCAGGAGAATTTATATATAAAAGAATATCTTTTTTAGGATCCTGATGTTCTAAAAAAAGAAGCTGGGCAATAATTGTATTAGCCAAGCCATCAGTAATTGGTCCACCTAAAAAGATAATCCTTTCCTTTAATAAGCGGGAATAAATGTCATAAGCCCTTTCGCCCATTGGTGATTTTTCAATCACCATTGGGATTAAAACAGAGCTTTCCGGGGTTTCGTTTTGATAAAATTCAGCCATAGTTTTTGTTTTTAATCTATCTTTATATTAAATTTTTTAAAGATATTTGTCAAATAGAAATTTTTTATAGTATAATGAATAATTAAATTTATGGATTTTAAACTTTCTCTAATTATTCCCACTTACCAGAAATTTTCTTTTTTAAAAGAAACAATTGCTGAATTAAAGAAAAATTTTCCCCAAGATGAGATTATTGTAATTGATGACGGTAGTAGTGACGAAACTTATAAAATTCAAGAAATTTTCGCTGGGCAAATTAAGTATTTGAAAAACCAAAAAAATCAAGGTAAAGGAGAGAGTTTACGGAGAGGATTTAAAGAAGCAAGTGGTGATTTTTTAATTTTTACTGATGATGATCTACCTTATGGCATAGAAAGTATTGTTTTAATTTTAGAAGAATTGAAAAAAGGAGAAAAGATAGTTATTGGAACAAGGGGAAAATTTTATAATGATACTTTTTATAAGAGAATTTTAAGGCCATTTTTGTATTTAATAATCCGGGTTTTATTAGGTTTAAAATATGTTGATACTCAGTGCGGAATTAAGGGTTTTCAAAAAGAAATAGGAAAAAGGTTATTTGATTTATCTTTCTCTAAAGGGTTTGCGATTGATGTAGAGATTCTTTATTTGGCGAGAAAGCTTCATTATCCTGTTAAAACCATAAAAGTTATTCAGAAACAAATTGCCAAGTCAACATTTAAAATGAAAGGTATTATTAAAATGTTTTTAGAGATTTTAAAAATTAAACTCCACTCCTATAAAATTTAAAAATATGAAATTAAAAGAATTAAAAAT
The DNA here is from genome assembly GCA_049969555.1 of Minisyncoccia bacterium. Classification (GTDB taxonomy): domain Bacteria; phylum Patescibacteriota; class Minisyncoccia; order UBA6257; family UBA6257; genus DAOOKJ01. The sequence continues at coordinate 15,722 of JBMFOQ010000010.1, read as the reverse complement.
TAATCAAAATTATTTATCCCTCATTGTGTCATTTATTATTTTAGGATTAGTTTATTTTTTTCTTTTTAGCAAAATTCCATGGAAAATGGTTTTTTCCCAAAATTTAGTTTCTGGCGGTGATACCGGCTCGCATAATTATGTTGCCTATTATGCGAGTAAAATATTTCCCAAATTAAAATGGTGGTCGCCTGACTGGTATGCCGGTTTTCCCTTTTTGTATTTTTATCCTCCTTTTCTTTATTATTTGGTTGCTTTATTGAGCAAAATAATTCCTTGGTTGATTGGATTAAAAATAGTCACTTTATTAGGAACTATTTTTTTGCCTTTAGCAATTTTTCTTTGTCTAAAAATTTTAGGCTATAAATTTCCCATTCCTGTTGGAGGTAGTGTTTTAGCTCTCCTTTATCTTTTTCAAACTGAGTTTTCAATCTATGGGGGAAATATTCCTTCGACTTTAGCAGGAGAGTTTTCATATTCATTAGGATTCGGTTTATTTTTTGTTTTTATTGCCTTACTGATTAAAAGCTTTGAAAACAATAAACTATGGTTTTGGACTTCTTTAATTTTGGCTTTAATGGTCATTATTCATCCTTTTTCAGTGATTGTTGCTGTTTTGGTTTTATTTCCTCTTTTAATTGAATTGTTAATTTCTTTTATTTTTAAACGCAAATCTGACATTTCTTTTTTCCATCTTTTTAAAATTTACTTTTTAGCTTTCATTATAAGTGCTTTTTGGTCTTTGCCCTTTGCAATGCTCCTTCCTTACGCTGCTAAAATGAACTGGACCAAGGTAATTAAGTTTAATGAAATTTTTCCCTCGGCAACTGCCCTTTTTGAAAATTTAGCATTTCTGGTTATTATTTGGTTTCTTTTTGATTGGCGGTTAATTCCAGCAAAAAAATTAAAAAATTTTTATATTTTTGTTTATGCATTACTTGCCTCTTCAATACCCTATTTTTTACTTAACAAATCAAGCATTTGGAATACACGCTTTTTACCATTTATTATTTTGTCTCTTTTAATTATTTCTGCAATCGGTTTGGGCAGTTTTTATCAGATATTTGTAGATGGACTTTCAAAATTATTTAGAAGAAAAAAGGAACTAATAATTAATTTAATATCTGGCTTAATTTTGATTTTTGGGAGTTTTTGGTTTATTTTTTACTATATCAATTCTAAAGTTAATTACATTCCTTTCTGGTTCAAATGGAACTACGAGGGATTTGAGGCAAAAGCTGAATGGAATAAAATTTCTGAGTTAAATAACTATTTAAAAAGTTTGCCTTTTGGAAGAATAATGTGGGAATATCGGGATGAATATGATAAATTTGGTACTCCGCGAATATTAGAAAACTTGCCTATTTGGACAGAAAAACCAACTTTTGAAGGATTATTGATTGAATCGAGCATTTCCAGTTATTTTCATTTTATCAATCAAGCAGAAACCACCAAAACTCCAACTTCAGCAGTTGCTGGTTTTGAATACCCTCCTTTTAATTTTGAAAATGGCGTAAGACATTTACAACTTTTTGGGGCACAATATTTTCTTGCTTATACCCCAGAAATTAAAAATTTAGCTAACCAAAACAAATATCTTAAAAAATTAAAAGATATTAATGATTTTTCTGTTTATCAAATTGAAAACTCACCATTAGTTGAGGCAATCAAAGAAATTGAGTTAAAACCAAAAACAAAAAAATGGCTTGATGAATCAATTGAGTGGTATAAAAAAATGGATTTTTCCAAATTTATTGTTTTTTATCAAAATACAAAAGAAAAAAAGACTATTGAGGCAGCATTAAATAAAAAAACCGAGCCATTAAACAACTCGGTTGAAATAAATTCTCTAACTGATGATAGCTTATCATTTCGAACAGAAAATCTCTTTTTGCCTCATTTAGTAAAAATCAGTTATTTTCCCGGCTGGAAAGTGCAAGGCGCTTATGGTCCTTATCTTATTAGTCCTTCTTTTATAATGGTTATTCCTTTTAAAAATCAAGTCAATTTAAAATACCATTATAATAGCTGGGATAAAATTGGAATGATTCTTTCTTCCTTGGGAATTATCTTTTTTGTTTTAAATATCTTTTTTCGAAAATTTAAAGATTCTCTAAAAAAGAAAAGACCTTTTCATTTTCTACCAAATTACTAACAAAACTTTTTAATTGCTCTAAATCAATTTTTGTTTTTAAATCTTCATCTACTTGGCTAATTATTCTATCAACCCTTTCTTCTATTTCTTTCTCTGAAGCAGAAATGTTTTCTTTAATGGTTATTTCTCTTAAAATAAGGGCGATTTTTACTCTTTTTTCTGCTGGCTCTTTTAGGTCTTTTTTTAAATCCTCTTCATTTTTTTTGATTTGTTCTAAATATTTTTCAAAAGGCAATCCCATATCGTCCAATTTCATTTTTAGTTCATCAATCATTTTATGAATTTCCGCCTGAATAAGAACTTCGGGTAAATTCCATTCAATTTTTTCCATAATTTTTTCCAATAGCCCCATTCGCCATTTTTCTTCTTCTTTTTGTTTTTTCTCCATCTCTATTCCCTCTTTAATGCTTTTTTTTAATGCTTCTAAATTTTCAAAGTTTCCCAAAGAACGGGCAAATTCGTCATCAATTTTCATTTCCTCGGGTTTTTCCGTTTTGTTTTGACTTCGAGATAGATAAATCCATTTTAAAGCTTCTTCAATTTCTTTCTCTGTAACAGAAACTTCTATTTTTTTATTTTTCTTTTCTTCTTTGGCAATGCTTTTATAATCAGGAAGAATAATTTCTTTTAACACCGCCACCTTCACTTTAAATTCCAACTCCTGATTAGGGATAATTTTTGTAATGTTTATTTCTGGATAACCCAAAGCATTAATTTTTTCTTCTATAATAATTTTGGGATAAATTTCTTCAATCGCGAAACTGGCGGTTTTTTCCGCTAATTCCAAAGGAGGGATTTTTGTCTCCACAATTTCTAAGGGCACTCTTCCTTCACGGAAACCATCAACTTTGACATTTTTTGCCAATTCTTTGAGGGCCTTTTCTTTGTAAGGGAAAAGGTCGTCCTTGTTTAATTCTATTTTTATTTCTATTTGAGAATTTGGCAATTGATTAATTTGGTATTTCATATTTTTATTGATTTTGGTTTGTTTCTTCTTCTTTATTTTTTTCTGGTTCTTCTTCGCTAGTGGCTATTCCTCCCTGAATTGTTTCTTCTGGATTTAAAACAGAGCGTACATCAATTTTCCAACCAGTGAGTTTAGCTGCCAATCTAACATTTTGGCCATTTTTCCCAATGGCTAAAGAGATTTGATCAGGAGGAACAAAAGCCCTTACTTCCCGGCGCTCAGAAATAATTTCTGTTTCCGATACTTTTGCCGGTCCCAAAGCCAAAGCCACATATTTTCCTGGTTCTTCGGAATAAGGAATAATATCAATTTTTTCTCCATTTAATTCATCAATAATAGTTGCTACCCTAATCCCCCTTTGCCCCACACAAGAACCAACTGGGTCAATATTTTCTTCTTTAGAGGCGACAGCAATTTTTGTTCTGCTTCCTGGTTCGCGGGCGATTGATTTTATTTCTACAATCCCTTCGCTGATTTCTGGCACTTCGGCTTCAAAGAGTTTAGAAACAAATTTTGGGTGAGAGCGAGAAAGGTAAATTACTGGTCCTTGTCCCCGGTCTTCTAATTTTAAAACATAGAATTTTTTTCTTTCTCCGGTTTTATAATGTTCGCCAGGAATTCCTTCAGAGGCCGGCATAATTCCAAACGTTTTTCCTAAATCAACATAGATATTTCTTTTTTCTATTCTCTGAATTACTCCGCTAATCACTTTATTTTCTTTTTCTTTAAACTCCTCCAAAATAATTTGTCTTTGGATTTCGTGAATTTTTTGGAGAATAACTTGTTTTGCTGTTTGCACGGCAATGCGGGAAAAATCGTTTTTGATTTCTAAAGGAGTGACTAGCTCTTCAAGCGGTTGAATTTGAGGATTAATTTTTTTTGCTTCTTCTAATAAAATATGTCTTTCGGGATTAAATCTGATTTTTTTATTTTTTTCTTCGATTTCTATACTTTCTGTTTTTTCTTCTTCTTTTATAGTTTTAGTTTCTTCTTCAGAAATCAACATCAAAGGGTCAACTACTAATTTTACTTGGAAAAATTCAACATTGCCGGTATTTAAATCTAATTTTGCCCGGACAATTTGTGGTTTTTTTCCATATTCCTTTTTGTAAGCAGCTGCTAAGGAAGTTTCTAACGCCTCAACAACTTTTTCTTCAGGAATGCCTTTTTCTTCTGCAATTTGATTAACAAATGGCTTGATATTTTTTAAATTAAGCATATTAGTTATTTACTAAGAAAGATCGCCTTCGGCGATCTTTTCTTTATTTTAGATTATAAATTTTTAAAAGTCAAGTAAAATTCTCGACTTCGGAAGTCGATATCGACTTCCGAAGTCGAGAAAAGAAGTCGAGAAAAGCCGAAGTCGAGAAAAGTTAAATCGATAATAATTTTATACAATTATTTAAATTTGGTATAATATTTTAACATTATGGAAAAAAGGAATTTTATTTTAATTATTATTTGTTTGGTTTTTTTGTTTTTTCTTTATTTGAGCCAGAATCCTTTTAAATTAGAAAATACAGATTTTAATTTGTCAAGAGAGTGCTATAAGGTTATTTTTAAAAATATTTTGGGAAACTCAATGGCACCCCTCTTAATGAATGGCGAAAAAGTTAAAGTGTTTTTTGGTTATTATAATTGCCATCCTCTTTTAAGAAACGATATTGTAATCATTTCTTTTAAAACTCAGCCAAATAAATTTTATGTGAAAAAATTAGTTGGTTTGCCCAATGATCACGTTGAAGTAAAAAATGGGCTAATTTATCTTAATAATGAAGTTCTAAAAAACAATCAAGGAGATTATTATAAAGTAGAAGGAAAAGGAGTTATTCTTTTGACTAAACCTCTGATTAACCAAAGAATTCCTGAGGGATATTATTTGGTTCTTGCTGAAGAAACAAATCCTAATGCTTTTGATTCTCGTTATTTTGGCTATCTTGAGAAAAACCATATTAAAGGAAAAGTGATAGATGACTAATTTTTTAGGTAAAAAAGGAGAAAATATAGGAGCAAAATATCTAAAAGAAAAAGGGTATCTTATTAAGGAAAGAAATTTTAGAAGAAAGTGGGGTGAAATTGATATTGTTGCTTATGACAGGAAAACCAAAGAAATAGTTTTTCTTGAAGTCAAAACTATTAGTTTAAAGAAAAACATTTCTCCCTTGGTTTTGCCGGAAGAAGGGTTAACAGAGAAAAAAAGAAAAAGATTAAAAAAAGCAATTTTAAGTTATTTGTCTCAAGATAATTTAGATAATAAACCTTGGAGATTTGATTTTATTGCTATTGAAATTGACAAGTTTACAGCCAAAACAAATATTCGCCATTATAAGAATATTTTTTTGGAGTTTTAGAGGAATTTTAGAGATTGTTTTTTAAAAATGTTTCACGTGAAACAATGTGTGAAACAAAGTGTGAAACATTGACAGCCAAAAAATGGCTTAACCATGCGAAAAGTAGGCTTTCGAGGTTATTTGGCGCTTGGTTAAGCCAAAAATTTCGTTTACTCTTAAATTAAAATGTTTCACGTGAAACAATCTGTGAAACAAAGTGTGAAACAGGCATAAAATCTACATCTTATATTTTATTGTGAATAATTAAAGAAAAACGTGAATAAAAAGTGAATAACTATGTTTTTCAAAATCCAAAATTTAAAAGTAAAAGGGGAGAATAATAAAGAAATTCTAAAAGGGGTTTCGTTTGAGATAAAGAAAGGTGAGATCGTTGCCCTATTAGGACCTAATGGCTCAGGAAAAACAGTTTTGGCCCAAAGGATTATTGGAAATAAAAAATATAAAATAATAGCCGGCAAAATAATCTTTAAAAACAAAAATATAAACCATTGGCCTATAGAGAAAAGAGCCAAAGAAGGGATTGTTTTGGCTTGGCAAAATCCGCCAAAAGTTCAGGGAGTTAATTTTTTAGAATTTCTTCAAAAAATCAGCCAAGAGAAAATTGAAAAAACAAAAGATTATGGTTTAAATATTTCTTCTCTTTTAGAAAATGATTTAAATACTAATGTCTCTGGCGGAGAAAAGAAAATCTCTGAGCTCTTACAAGTAATCGCCTTAAAGCCTCAATTGGTAATTTTTGATGAGATTGATTCAGGGTTAGATATTAAAAATTTAAAAAAGATTAGCGAAATTATTAAAAAGGAATTAATAAAAAAGAAAATTGCTGTTTTTTTTATTACGCATAATGGTCATATTTTAAATTATTTTAAACCAGATAAAACTTTGGTAATGCTTGAAGGAAAAATTATTTGTCAGAGTAAAGACTACAAAAAAGTTTTACAAACTATTAAAAAATATGGCTATGAAAAATGTAAAAAATGTCCATTATCAGCAAATAGATAATAAAGTTTTAAAGATTTTTTCATCTAAAGAGGTGGAGGTTTTAAAAACTTATGAAGCTTATGATAAATATTCTTGGCTTCAGAAATATTTTCCTTATAAACCAAAAGAGGGTTATTTTGTCTGGGTAAAAAAACAAATTGATTTTCCTTTAATGACTTGTATTAGTTTGGGTTCTTATAAAGCACGACAGAATTTGAGCAATTTTTTAATGATTGAAAGCGGGTTAGATATTAAAGCCAATGTTTTGTGTAATGCTTTAAAAGAAAACTTATGTGGTGTTCATCAAGCAAAAGGGAAAATAATTTTAAAAAAGGGTGCAAAACTGGAGTATAATCACCTTCATTTATGGGGAAACAAAGATATTGTTGAGCCGAATTATGAATTTTATCTAGAAGAATACTCTCAACTTAATTATAATTATCGGAATCTTAAAACCCCAAAAAGTTTAGCATTTAAAAATATTTTTAATTTAGCAAAAAACAGCCAAGTTAAAGCAAATGTTTATATTTTAGGAGAAAATTCAAAAATTAAATTAAAAGAAACTTTAAATTTAAATGGTATAAATTCCAATGGAATTATTCGTTTAAGATTAGTTGGAAAAAATAAAAGCAAAATTTGGGGAATTTCAAAAATAATTGCCAAAGGAGAGAGTAAAGGCCATCTTGACTGTCAGGGAATTTTAGTAGATAATAAATCTTTTATTTCTTTAATTCCTAATTTAGTATGTAAAAATAAAAAAGCCCAGTTAACACACGAGGCTTCAATTGGAAAAATTTCTGAAGAAGAGTTAATGTATTTACAAAGTCGCGGTTTAACTCAAAAGCAAGCAATTGACTTTATAATAAATGGCTTTATAAAGTAATTAGGAAATTAAAATTAGAAATTAGATACTAAATGTTCTTTAACAATTTCAAGTTTTTGTATGACTTAATAATAACTCATTTCAGAAAATTTTTCAAACAAAATTTTTTGATTTGGCGGCGAATTCTTGTTCTTTAAAAAAGAAGCTCCGAATGAGGCATTGCTCATAAGGGGCTTTTCGAGCCGTTCGTCTGACCTTCTTGAAAGAAGAGCCTTCTCGACATCAAAACTGAGTTCTCGCATAAATTACATATCCTTTTCCATCTTGTGCAACATATCCTTCGTGGACAAAACCGAGTTTCTTCAAAAAAGCAAGTGTACCAGTATTATGAATCGCCACAGTGCAATATATTTTGCGAAGGTTTTTCTCCTTCACAAATTGCACTAGTGTTTCAATTAGTTTTCGACCGATTCCTTTACGGCGGTAAGCCTCATCAACAATCAGAGAGATTTTTACCGAACCGCCACGGATAGATACCAACATCATTCCGACTATTTTGTCTTCGATCTCAGCGATCCAAACGCGGTTCGGCATTGTGAAATAGCCGTACGGGTCGTAGCCCCTTTCGTGGGCTTCGGTCAATGACTCTGAAAACCTTTCATTGAAGTTATCATAGTGATGATACTCACACATTAATTGCGTAAAAGCTGAGAGATCTTCAAAGCGATAATCTCTAATTATAACTTCTTTCATTTCATATCATACCTCCTTTCTTTCTGGCCTAGTTGTCAAAGAGCCATTTCGCTCTGACAACAAGTTTACCACAGATAATGAATTTAGCCAATGATTTTAAAAATTTTTTCCGATAAAGAACATGGCGAACCCCCAACGAAGCTGGTGTTAGGCGGGCAAAAAGAAAAAGATTATGTTCAAACCAAAATATTTTCTTTATGCTAGAAAATCAATAGAAGATGACGACCACCAAATAATGAGTATTGAGGCTCAACTCTTTGAATTGAGAGAATTTGCTAAAAAAGAAAATTTGGAGGTCCTTGAAGAATTTACAGAATCAAAAAGCGCAAAGAAACAGGGCCGAGAAAAGTTTAATGAAATGATGGCCAAAATTGAACAAAACGATGGTGTCGGTATACTTGCCTGGTATCCTGACAGATTGGCTCGTAATTCTGTTGACGGCGGGAAAATAATTTATTTCGTTGATACTAAGAAAATAGTTTCTTTGCGTTTTCCGACATTTTGGTTTGAGCCAACTCCGTAGGGATTGTTTATGTTGCAAGTGGCGTTCGGACAGAGTAAATACTATTCTGATAATCTCATTGAAAATATCAAGAGAGGTATCCGCCAAAAACTCCGCTGGGGCGAATGGCTGCCAAAGCACCTTTAGGTTATATGAACAATCCCAAGACCAGAAAAATAGAGCCAGACTCAATAAAATCTAAAATCATTGTCAGAGCTTTTGAAAAATTTTCCACTGGCAATCATACCTTTCAAAGCTTGGTGGAGTTTTTGGCAGAACTTGGTATTACCACCAAACACGGAACGCCACTTGCTAAAGCTTCTGTTTACAGAATGCTTACCAATAAAGCCTATCTCGGCTTGGTGAAATATAAAGGAGAATATTTTGAAGGAAGTTTTGAGCCAATTCTTTCCCCGCAACTTTTTTAAGTCGTACAGAAAGTATTAAAGCAAAAAGCAAAGCCGAGAAAAACAAGAACAGGCCACAATTTTCCTTTTACTGGACTTTTGATCTGTGGGGAGTGCGGCTGTGCTATTACAGCTCAATGGGCAACCGGAAAATGCGGGGGCAGATACTGCTATTATCGCTGTACCAAGAAAAAGGGAAATTGCAGCCAAAGATACATTCAGGAAAAAGAGCTTGCTTTACAGCTTAAAGAACAGCTTCAAAAAGTTGCTATTGGCGATGAGTGGGTGGAAAAGTTTTTGAGAAAAATTGATGAGTGGGAAAAAGAAGAAATCAATTCATCGCAAAGTTTTGTCCGAAATCTTGAAAGGAAGATTGAAGAAAATCAAAAGAAGCTGGATAAACTGGTTTCTGCCTACATTGACGGTGATATTCCAAGAGAAAACTATCTCAAGACAAAAGAGGAGCTGATGAGAGAAAAATTTTATCTCAACCAGCAAAAACAAGATTTTGGGCAAAAGGGAAAGAGTTGGATTGAACCCCTGCGGAGTTTTATTTTAGATACGAAAAAAGCCAATTTCTTGGCTTTTTCCGATGATTACCACGAGATTAGGGGATTTGTCCAAAAAGTTGGAACGAACCCCCAACTTTTCAACAAATTCGTCTCTTTTTCTTTTTGCTCGCCTTTTGATTTTGTAGCTGGAATGAAGTCAAAAATTCTTGCCGAGCCCCGAGCGAAGCAAGGGGCAAGGCAGAAAATCACATCACGAAATTTGACAAGTTGCGAAATGTGGACTTAGCGAGAATCGAACTCGCATCTCCGCAATGCGAATGCGGCGTACTGCCATTGTACTATAAGCCCTTTAAGTGGCGGGGCGAAAATGTAGTATTCTATTCCTAAACTATAGGCCCAATTTTTCTTAAAGAAAGTATAATCAATTTTATCTTTTTCTTCAATCTTTTGACTTTTATTTTTGTAAGAGTATAATCTGATATATCAATTTAAATTGATATATCATTTCAATGAAAAAACACAAAAACTTACTATCTTTAAATGAACATCAACTTTTAGATTTTTTAAAAATCATTAGCGATGAGGAACGTTTTAAGATTATTCATTTGCTTTACCAAAAATCTTATTGCGTTTGCGAATTAAGCCAGTTATTAGATTTGCCTCAGAATTTAATTTCTTATCATTTAAAAGTTTTAAAAGATTTTAGAATAATAAATTTAAAGAAAAATGGTCGTAAGAATTTTTATTCCCTAAATATGAAAATTCTTTCTTCTCTTTGTCACAATTTAAACAAAAATTTAACCTAATTAAAACTATGACGATCAAAATTTTGGGCTCTGGCTGCCCTAATTGCCAGTTATTAGAGGCACAAACTAAAAAAGCCGTGGAAGAACTAGGCTTGAAAGATATTCCAATCGAGCATGTTTATGATATTGATAAAATCATTGAAATGGGCATTACTTTTACTCCGGCTTTAGCAATTAATGATTAAATAAAACTCATGGGTAGGATTCCTCCGGTAGAAGAGTTAAAAAAAATAATTCAAGAATCATTAAAAAATAACAAATAAAAACTTAAAAATATGAGAAGATTAACCTTCGGTATTATTTTAATTTTATTAATTTTAGGAATTTTAGTGAGTTATGAATGGTACGGCGCTTTTAAAAAATCTCGCTTAATTGAGATGGGTATTTATCCTAAAGAACCATTTCCGATTACCCCTGGAACCCCGTGGTATTTAATTCCCTTTTATACCCTCTTGTCTTATCTCCAAAAAGCCTGGTTTTGTTTGGGCATGGCCTTTTTAATTGCTGGCGCGGTCCAGACTTTTATTCCTAAGGAACTAATTATTAAACATTTAGGCAAAAGAAGCGCCAAAGCTTATTTAATGGCTGCTTTTGGCGGACCCTTGCTTTCAGTTTGCTCCTGTTCCATTATTCCTTTATTTGCCGCCATTTAAAAAAGAGGGGCTGGTTTGGGTCCAGCTATTACTTTTCTTTTAGCTACTCCAGCCATTAATCCAGCAGCGATTATTTTGACTTTTAGTTTATTAAATTGGAAATTTGTTGTGGGGAGAATTGTTTTAGCTATTAGTGCCGCAATTATTACAGGTTTAATTTTAGAAAAAATTTGGGGCCAAGAAGAAAATGCCCAATTATCTTCTTTGAATGTTGAATATCAAAATATTCCTTTGAATTTAAAGAAAGATCTAATAGATTGGCTTAAAAATGTTTGGGATTTTATTAAAAAAATTCTTCCTTTAGTTCTTTTAGGTATCTTTATTATTGGAATAATAAAGATCTTTTTAACAACTGAGGTAATTGGTAAATATTTAGGGCCCGGATTATGGCAAACTGCTTTAGCTTCTGTCTTGGGAGTAGTGATGTATACTCCAACATTAGTGGAAATTCCTTTTATTAGAGAATTATTGAGTTTAGGTATGGGTACTGGTCCAGCATTAGCATTTCTTCTAACTGGTCCAGCTTTAAGTCTGCCTTCCATGCTCGGCATTTCTAAAGTAATTGGTTGGAAAAAGGTTTTTAATTATGCTTTGATGATGTGGATTTTAGGCATTATTGGTGGTTTAATTTTCGCTGTTTTGGTACCGCATATCAACTTAATTTAATATAAAATATGAAAGTTGGGTTAATTTATTTAATAATAGCTTTAGGACTTTTAATATTATCAACTTTAAAAGATTTTAAAAAAACAAAAAAGTCGTTAAAAGTGAGCGGGAAAATAGCTCTTACCGTGTGGCCCGTCTTATTTTTGATTTTTGTTCTCATGGGGATCACTGCAACCTTCTTTACTAAAGAAACAATCAGTTCTTTGCTTGGTAAAAATAGCGGCTTTTTAGGAATTATTATCGGAGAATTGATAGGTTCTGTAGCTTTAATTCAGCCTTCTGCTGTCTATCCTTATGCAGGTGTTCTTCTTCAAAAAGGAGCTGATTATGGTGTTTTATTAGCTTTTATTATGGCCGCAATTTTATTAGGTATCACTACTCTACCTTTAGAAATTCAAATGTTTGGTAAAAAATTTACTATTATAAGAAATATTCTCCTTTTATTATTTATTTTTCTGGCAGCAATAATTTTTAAATTTATTTTTTAAAAATATGTCTAAAAAAGGTCTTACACAAATATTAATATATCTTTTCAGTGGGTTAATAATTTTGGGCATTGTGAGGATAATTTCTCCAGCCAAAAGTTTACTTGTTGAAAAAGTAGTTTATGATACTTTTATTAATACTTTTAGCATAGTGGTTGCTGTAGAAATTATTATTGGCTTAATTCAAACATGGGTGTCCCCAGAAACTATTGCTAAATTATTAGGTAAAGAAGCGGGCTGGCAAGGATTGCTTTTAAGTTCTACTTTTCCCCTTATTATTGGTGGATCTCTTTTTGTAATTTTTCCCTTAGTAAAAACTTTACGAGAGAAAGGAGCTTCAGTTGCTTGTGTATTAGCTTTTTTAACAGCCTGGGGAGGAAAAGCGCCGCTTCTTCCTTTAGAAATCCATTTTTTAGGTTTAAAATTTGCGATTGTTAGATTAGCCTTGATTATTCCCATGGCTATTATAACAGGGCTTTTAGGAGAATTCATTCTCAATAAATGGGAGAAAACGCTTCAAAAGATTTAATAAAAATTTAATTTTTTGATACAATTAAAGAATAGTTATTTTATTTAAATTGAATTTATGAATAAAACTATAGAAATAAAAATTTATTCTTCACCCGATTGTCCTTATTGCTATACCGTAAAAGATTATCTTGCCCAAAAAGAAATTGAATTTGAAGAAATTGATTTATATGAAAATCCAGAAAAAAGAAAAGAAATGGAAAAAATTTCTCATCAAAAGAATATTCCAGTTTTAGTGATTAATAATGAAGTAATTGTTGGTTGGAATAAAGAAAAAATTGATGAACTTTTAAAGAAATATGGATTTATATGATTTAATTATTATTGGCGCTGGACCAGCAGGAATTACTGCTGGTATTTATGCTGCCCGAAAAAAGATTAAAACTCTTTTAATTACCAAAGATTTTACTGGCCAAGTTGGTTTATCTTGGAAAATAGAAAATTATCCGGGCTTTAAACAAATTAGTGGCCTAAAGTTAATGGAAAATTTGAAAAGCCACTTAAAAGAATACGAAATTGAAATTAAAAATTTCGAAGAAGTACAACAAATTATAAAAGATAATAATCAATTTCAAGTTATTACTAACGAAAATAAATATTTAGCGCGAGCAATAATTATTGCCACTGGCGCTCTGCCTAAAAAATTAGCGATAAAAAATGAAGAAAAATTTCTTGGCCATGGTTTATCTTATTGTTTAACTTGTGATGAAAAAGCTTTCGAAGGGAAAAATGTGGCAGTGATTGGTGGCGGTAATGCGGGCGCCGAAGCTGCTCTGGAATTACAAAAATTTTGTTCTCAAATTTATCTTTTAGAATATTTAGAGAATTTAACTTGTGATGAAATTTTAAAAGAAGAACTGTTAAATAGTCCTTTAATTAAAGTTATTACTAATGCTGAGGTATTAAGTTTTGAAGGTGAAAAGGAATTGGAAAAAATTATTTTTAAAGACAGAAAAATAAACGAATTAAAAGAGGTTTTCATTAATGGTTGTTTTGTGGAAATTGGTACCAAACCTAATACTGAATTTTTAGAAGGAATAGTAGAATTAAATGAAAGGAAAGAAATTGTTATTGATCCAAAAACAATGGAAACCTCAGTAAAAGGAATTTTTGCTGCTGGCGATGTTTGCAATTTTAATCAGAAACAAATTATTATTGCCTGTGGTCAAGGCGCGTTAGCAACTTTATCAGCTTATCAATATTTAAAAACATTAAAATAGAAGCATGATTAATAAAAACAAAATTTTAGAATTATTTTTAGTAATTGCTTTAATTTTTTCGTTTTTCTCTCCTTATTCATCTGTTAGAGCCCAAGAAAAAGAAGTTAATTTGTATTTTTTCTGGGGACAAGGTTGTCCTCACTGCAATAAAGAAAAGCCATTTTTAGATAATTTAAAACAAAAATACCCCCAGCTTCATGTTTATGATTTTGAAGTTTGGTATAATTCAAAAAACAGAAATTTATTAATAGAGGTAGGAAAAACTTTAAAGGCTGATGTTTCCGGTGTGCCTTTTACTGTTATTAATGACCAGCCAATTATTGGTTACTACAATGACGAGACAACAGGGAAGCAAATCGAGGATTTGGTTATTCAATGTTTGAATTCTTCTTGCAACGACTCAATTAAAAATATTATTTTTTCTCAAGTCCCAATCACCTCAACAACAAAGCCAACAACTACTACAACTACTATTCTTCAAAAAGAGATTAAGGCTTATATTTTTTGGACTGAAGGCTGTCCTTTGTGTTCGCAAGAAAAATCATATTTGCAAAAACTTCAAGAAGAATATCCTAATTTAAATATTACTTATTTAAATGTTGCGCAGAAGAAAAATGCTGAAATTTTTCAACAAACTACTAATGAATTAAATATTGAAAATCCCAGTTTACCATTATTAGTAATCGGAGAAAACACTATTATTGGCTGGAAGAACGAAGACACTTCTGGCAAAGCGATCCGCGATGCGATTAATTGTTATTTAGAAAAAGAATGTCCTGATTTAGTGGGGCAAGTTTTAACTCGTTTTAGCGCTTTCGGCCAATCAATTAAAGAGAAACCTCTACCGGAAAAAATCAAAATTCCTTTAATTGGCGAAATAGAAACAAAAAACTTATCTTTACCAGCCTTAACAATTATCATTGGCGGCCTCGATGGCTTTAATCCCTGCGCCATGTGGGTTTTGATTTTCTTAATTACTTTACTTTTGAAAATGAAAGATCGCAAAAGAATGTGGATTTTAGGTTCTACTTTTATTGCTGTTTCAGCTGCTGTTTATTTTCTTTTTATGAATGCTTGGCTTAATTTAATCCTCTTTTTAGGATTTATTTTTTGGATTAGGTTAGTCGTAGGGTTAGTAGCCTTAGGCAGCGGTGTGTATAATTTGAGAGATTATTTTACTAATCCGGAAGCTGCTTGCAAAGTAACTGACATGAAACAAAAGAAAACCACGATGGATAAAATAAAAGATATTGTTCATCGTCAATCTTTCTTATTAGCTTTAATTGGCATTATTCTTTTAGCTGCTTCCGTGAATTTAGTTGAATTAATCTGTTCTGCTGGTTTTCCGGTAATTTTCACTCAATTATTAGCTTTAAGTAATTTAACTAAATGGCAGTATTATCTTTATATGCTGCTTTATATTTTTGTCTTTATGCTGGATGATTTAATTGTTTTTATTGGCGCCATGATTACCTTAAGAGTGACGGGCATTACTAATAAATATTCTCGCTTGTCTCGTTTAATCGGTGGCATTTTGATGCTTTTAATCGGTTTGCTTTTGATCTTTAAACCAGAATTATTGATGTTTGGTTAAAATTTTAAAAATCAGTTTTATGATTTTTAAAAACTACGGCTTAGAGTCGTAGTTTTTAAATACTTGACAAATAAAATTTTAAGAGTATTATGAATATATATTCATAAAGGTCGAAAAGGTTAAAATAGAAAAATAAAAAAATTTAAAATTACTACTATGCCAAGATTTGATGGAACAGGTCCTATGGGGTTAGGCCCAAGAACTGGCCGTGGTTTAGGCCCTTGTGGTAGAGGCTATGGCTATGGCTATGGCTATGGTTATCGCCGTTTTGCTTCTCCTAAAAATGAGATTGCTGCTTTGGAAAATGAAATTGAGATTTTAG
>JBMFOQ010000009.1:0-22244 GCA_049969555.1 Minisyncoccia bacterium | reverse complement strand
TAAACAATTATACTCATTACTCACTACTTTTTTATTATACTACTTTTTTCTTTGTCAAGTCAAACAAAATATGTAAGATGCCAACTTGCTTGCTAACTCATTCGCAATGACAACAAAAACACAACAAAAACAAAGAAAATAAAAAATAAATAATTAAAAAAATAAATAATCGTTACTGGAAACTTGGAGCGTAATCTTAAAGAAATATATTTAATAGACTCTATATCATAACCAGTTTCTATTAAGACTTCTCTTTTAACACACTCCTCTCTGGTCTCGTTTAATCGTTGTTTTCCACCAGGAAAAGTCCATTGTAAAACTGAACCATTTATTCCTGTCTTTGATACTTTCCTCCTAATCATTAATACTTCGCCTTTATCATTTAGCACTACTCCTAAATTAATAAATGTTTTTGATTTTTTTTCTTTATTTAGCATAATTTAAAGCATAATTTAAAAAAGAGGTGTTTATTATCACCTCTTTAATATTTCGCTGTAATGGCTAATACTTCTTCTAAAGAAACCAATCCTTCTAAGACTTTTATGATTCCATCTTGGCGCAAAGTAATCATCCCCTGCCTTTTTGCTTCTTCAAAAAGTTTTTCCTGCGATGGTTCTTTTAGAATTATTCTTTCAAGTTCTGGAGTCATCTCTAACATTTCAAAAAGTCCAATTCTTCCCAAATATCCTTTTTTATTACAGGTATTACATCCCTGGGATTTATAAATATAATAAGGGGGATGAGGTAATTTTTCTTTAATTTCTTCTGGTAAATTTTTTAAATTATCTTCAATTATTTTTGACTCAGCTTCGTTTGCTAATACCCGAACTTTACAATCAGGACATAATCGTCTGGCTAATCTTTGGGCGATCATTAGATTTAAAGAAGAAGGAATCAAAAATAGTTCAACCCCTAAATCAATTAATCGGGGAATAACGCCAATCGCATTATTGGTATGCAATGTTGATAAAACTAAATGACCAGTTAAAGCAGATTGCACTGCTAATTCTGCAGTTTCTTTATCACGAATCTCACCAATCATAATAATGTCCGGATCCTGGCGAACCATATGCCTTAAACCACGAGCAAAAGTATAACCAATTTCTGGCAAAACCTGAGATTGATTAATACCCTCAATGGTATATTCTACTGGATCTTCCAAAGAAACAATATTGACTTTTTCCTGATTCAAAACCTGTAAAATGGCATACAAAGTAGTTGTTTTTCCAGAACCAGTTGGCCCAGTAATTAAAATCATTCCGTAAGGCTTTTGAATTTCTTTTTGTAAAATCTCAAAATTTTTTCCTTCAAGGCCTAATTCGTGAATACTTTTTAAACCAACTGAGGGGTCTAAAATACGAATCGCCACTTTTTCGCCTAAAGCAGTAGGAAAAGTTGAAACCCGAAAATCAATCTCTTTATCGTCAATTAAAGAAAAAAACCTGCCATCTTGGGGAATCCGTGTTTCATCAATTTTGAGATTCGCCATTATTTTAATCCGGGAAATAATTGGTTGATGAACCATTAAGGGTAAGGTTAAATTAGCGGAAAGGTTTCCATCTACTCTAAATCTTACTCTTAAAGCATTTCTTTCTGGTTCAATATGAATATCTGAAGCCCTTAAGCGGACAGCATATTTTAAAATTGAGGCAAAAAGTTTAATAATTGGCGCTTCTTCAGAAACTACTCCTTGAGTTGATTCCAAATCAATTAGTCTATCAGAAGATTCTCTTTTTGTTTGCTGGGCAAATCTTTTTTGAAAATCGCTTAAAAGTTTGTTGAATTCTTCAATAAAAGTTTGGTACTGGCCTAAAGCAAATTTTAAATCACTGGGGGTAATAATAAAAACTTTAAATTTTAATCCTAATCTATTTAAAATAAATTTCACTGCTTCTTGAGCTTTTATATCATCAGGAAAAACCATTCCAATTGATAAAACATTTTCTTCTTTGCTAAAAGCAATAAAATTGTAATGTCTAGCAGTATCCTCAGGAATAAGATGCAAAACCTGTTTTGGAATCACTTCATTTTTTTCAAAAAATTTTACTGGTAATTTAAAAAGTTCGCCTTTGATTTGGGCGACTATTTTTTCATCAACTAATTTCTTTGAATAAATAATCTCCTCCGCTCTTTTTTCTAAACTCTTGGCTTCTTGAATAATTTGTTTTGCCTGTGTTTCTTCTAAAAGTTCACGCTGAATAAGAATTGATAAAAATAATTCTTCTTGAATCATACTAATAAATAAATCTAAAATTCAAAAAATCAGAAAATATAACCAAAACTAATAGCAAATTAGTACGGCTGAAAGGGATTAGTTTTGCCTAATTGACCACTCGGTAATGGCCACTCTATATGAGAATTTAGATTTTGAAAAACAGGGTGATTAATTACTCCTTGGGTATCTAATTTTGCCTCTATTAAAAGTTGAGAAGAAAAAGGTAAAAGTTCTTTCATTTCTGGCTGCTTAACATATTTTAGAGGTTCAAAAAATTGCCAACCAAACCAGCCAATCAATCCTAAAATCACTAAAATAATTAGCCAAATAAATGGATTTCCCTTTTTTTCTTGTTGAATTTCAATAGCCATTGAGAAATTTTAAATTTTAATTTTTTAAAAGCTTGCTTCAGTTTGAGATTTAATAACTCCTTCTTTGGACAAATAATAGGATAAAATACTTATATTAAATTCTAAATAAGGAGAAGGAGGGGTAGTGATTTTGGTTTTCTTTTTTGACTTAGGAGCCGGAGTGATAACCGCCATTTGGGAAGAAATATTTTTGATACTAACTTTATCAATGTCTAATAACCTCAATTCTTTTTCTATCTCCTGAGAAATATTTTTAAATCCTTCATAAGTGGCGATAAACGAAAGTTTTACCTCTAAATATTTATATTCGTTTTTGCTTCCTTCGCTAAAAGAAATATTATTAATCGTAATACTATTATCTTTAAAAATTTTATCCAAAACCGCAATAATCTGGGCGCTTTGCGGGTCTTTTGGCAAAGCCAAGTCTATTTTCTTTACTTCCTCTCCTAAATTTAAATAAGTTTTAATTAATTCTTCTGATTTCTTGCGATATTCTTCTATCTTTATAATTTTTAATTTCTCCTCTTCTATTTCTTTTTTTAATTTTTTGCTCCGGACTATTAAAGGATTAATATAACTCACAAAAAGATACAATGAACCTCCCAAAAAAAGAGTGATAAAAAGAATTGCTAAATTTTGTTTGGTAGTCTCTCTCATTTTTTATTTAAATTTTTTATTAAAATTTTAAAATATTAGGATTAAGAACTAAATCAATACTAAAAGTAACTGATTTATCAGCCGATGTTTTCATCTCTTTAACTACTAATACCTGAATAACTTCCGGATGATTAACTAAACCATTAATTGCTTCGCTAAAAATAAATTGGTCTTTTGCTACCCCTTGAATTGTTAAAGTATTGCTAATTCTTTCATACTCAAAATTAGTATAATAAACCTGAGGATGGGTAATTTCTTCAAGTTTTAACAAAGCCTTAGAAAAATAGGGATGCTGATTTAATAAACTTTTTAAAAGATTTAGTCTTTTTTCAAAAAGAACTACCTCTTCTTCTTTTTCTAAAGGAAATTCGCTTCTTATTTGCTGAAATTTCTTTTGCAGCTCATTTAAAATTTGTTCTTGTCTTACAATCCAAAAATAATTTAAAGCCAAAAAAACAATTAAAACAATCAAAAATATAACTAAAGAAAAAACAAATAAACCTCTTGGCCAAGTTGGAGGAAGATTTGTTTGCTTTAAAGATCCTAAATCAATGTTTGCCATTGAAATTTTTTACCTTTCTTTATATTATATTAAATTTTTTTATGTCAAGCAAATAAAAAAGCAAATTTATGCCCCTTTTAAAGCAACAGCGCAGGCAGTTGCTAAAGTGCTTCCTATTTCTGAAATTATTGGCGCTAACTTGGGATTATAAGTGATCAATCCCATATTAAAAGGATTCCCCTTAATTACTGGCAATAAAAGTTGTTTTGAAAAATATTCATCTAAACCAATTAAATTAGCGCCGCCGCCAGTTAAAATTATTTTTTCTACTTTTCTTTTGGTTTTTAAGTAATAATTATTGATTGATTTTTCTATTTCCCTTTTTATGACATCAAGAAGAGGAATAATTAAATTAACCACTTTCATTTCTCCTCGACTTTGGATATTTAAACCATAGGCCTTTTTTATTTCTTCTGCCCGAAAGGGGTTGATACCTAATGCTGAGGCAATCACTTGAGTAATGTCTCCGCCAGCGGTTTCAATATTGCGACTCATCACCAAAATTCCATTATCAATCACACTAATGGAAGTTGCTCTGCCGCCAATATCAACTAAAATAAAAGGCAATTTTTCTTTTATAGAAAACATATGAGCCAAAGCAACATTTTCCAATTCAATTCCTTTTAAATTTAATTTTGCCAATTCGGCTGTTTTAACATATCTTTTAATAATATCTGTCGGAATAGCAATTAAAAGAACATAAATTTTATCTTCCGTTCTTTTTTCTATTTGCCAGTCAAGTGTTGTTTCTTCAAAAGTCATTGGGATATATTGGCTTACTTGAAATTTTACTGCTTGCGCTAATTCTTTGTCAGTCATTAAAGGAAACTCTGTTAAAACAGCAAAACCAACAAAACTCGGCAAAGCAATAAAAGAAGTTTTGCTTTGAACCTTCATTTTACTTAACAATTCTTTTAATAACAAAGCTGTGCTTTCTTCCAGAAGCTTAAAACTCATTGTTTGCAAAGCATCGTTAATTCTTTCTAAATGACCGAATTTTTCCAAAATGCCGTAATTGAAAAGTTCTACTCTTTCTTTTTTGATTCTAAGTTCAACTATTTTAATCGAAGTTGTACCAATTTCAATTCCTAAAAATTCATTTTGTCCAAAAAGTCCCATAGTGTTATAATTTAAGTATATCAAATTACCACCCAATTCTCAATTTTTCTTAATAATTATTTTTTGATTTTGGATTTAAGATATCAACATGCCCCACCGTTTTTTTATTTTAGCATATAATTCATTTTTAGACACTCTTTTTCCCTGGAAATGCACTTTCTGTCAAAAAGAGAGCGAATTTAATTATCCTTTATGCCAAAATTGTTTATTAAAAATTCAATTATTTAATCAATTCATTTGCCCAGTCTGCCACAAAAGACTTTTTAATCCAAATAAAACTTGTCATTTTAACCCATTAAAAGCATTAGGGGTTGTCGGTTTTTATGAAGACGAGATTTTAAAAGAGGTAATTTTAACTTTTAAGTATAAAAAAATAAAAAGTTTGGTTTTACCTCTGGCTTCTTTAATGATTTATTTTCTAAAAAATAATTCGTATTTTTTAAATCTTCAAAAAGAAAACTTAGTGATTATCCCTATCCCCTTGCATCAAAAAAGGGAACAATTGCGCGGTTTTAATCAAACAGAACTTTTGGCTTTAAAAGTTTCTGCTTATTTTTCTATAGAATTACTAAATAATGTCTTAGTTAGGATAAAAAATAATCCCCCTCAGGCAGAAATAAAAAATTTAAATGAAAGAGAAAAAAATATCAAAGGCGTTTTTGAAATAAAAAATTTAGAAAAAATAAAAAACAAGACAATTCTTTTAATCGATGATGTTTATACTACTGGAGCAACCTTAAATGAAGCAGCGAAAATTTTAAAACAAAACGGCGCTAAAAGTATAATTGGTGTAGTTTTGGCAAAAAGTTAAGGGCGGTACCTTTTGCTTAAAACAGACCTCCAATTTATACATGATAAGTTTTTCGCCTCGCCCCCCAAAAAAAGGCGGGGCGAGGCAACAACCCCCAAAAACTCTAAAATTGTAAATTGGCGGAGGGTGGAGGATTCGAACCTCCAAGCCCTTGCGGGCACCGCTTTTCGAGAGCGGCGCATTACCATTCTGCCAACCCTCCTTCTGTGCCCCCACTCCGAATCGAACGGAGATTTAGGGCTTAGGAGTCCCTTGTTCTATCCGTTGAACTATGGGGGCAAATTTATAATTTTTAACATTATATATTTTAACACAGAAAAAGTTGAAAATAAATAATTTTATTGCTAAAATACTTTCAGAAAATTCCGCATTTCAAATTCTAGATTCTAGATTCCAAATTCCATTTGGGGGCCGGTAGCTCAGTGGGTAGAGCGCTGATATGGCATGTCAGAGGTCGTGGGTTCGAGCCCCATCCGGTCCACGCTCTTTGGGCGGTTAGCTCAGCTGGTTAGAGCGCCTCGTTTACACCGAGGAGGTCAGGGGTTCGAGTCCTCTACCGCCCACTTACTTTTTGATTTACTTTACTTTTCTTTTAATAACTGCTAAAATAATTTTAAATTTTCCATTGCCGAGGTAGCTCAGTGGTAGAGCGCGTGCCTGAAGAGCACGGCGTCCGGTGTTCGATTCACCGCCTCGGCACTACTTCACTTTTAGTGAAGCTCTTTTAATCATATGGCAGAAAAAACCACTTTTTCATTAAATCGGTTTCACCGATTTAATGATATTTTAGAAAATAATTCTCTAAAGGCTAAAGTATTAGAAAAAAATAGACGTTATTTATTAGTTGATTTGTCTCCTTATGGCACAGGAATAATCCGCGGCCCTCAATTAAAAGAAGCAAAAGAATTAATAAAAAATATAGAAATTGGAGAGGAAATTTTAGTTAAAGTGTTGGCAAGAGAAAATGAATTAGGATTAATTGAGATTGCTTTAGCGCAAACTATCCTTTCTCAATCTTGGGAAAGATTAAGGAAAATTAAAGAAGAAAATCAGACTGTTTCTCTTTTAATTTCTGAAGCAAATGCTGGAGGGTTGATGGGAAAATTGGAAGGAGTTATTGGTTTTCTCCCAGTTTCTCAATTATCCTTAGAACATTATCCGCTGGTAGAAAACGCTGATAAAGAAAAAATTCTTCAGAAATTAAAAAGTTTTGTTGGTCAGGAATTAAAAGTAAAAATTTTGGATTTAGATCCAAATACCTCTAAATTGATTTTCTCAGAAAAGTTAATTGAACAAGAAAAAGTAGGTGAATTTCTAAAAAATTACAAAGTGGGAGATATTGTTGAAGTAAAAATTACCAAAATAGTTGACTTTGGTGCTTTCGCCACTTTAATAAATACTCCATTTCCTATAGACGCTTTAATTCATATCTCAGAAATCCCAATTAAAAAAGAGGGGGTAAATAAAGAGACTTCAGAAGTTAAAGAAAAAGAAATTAAAGACGAGGAAGCAATAAAAGATGTAATTAAAGAAGGAGAAGTAGTAAAAGCAAAAATTACGAGTATTAAAAATAATCGCTTAACGCTTTCCTTGAAGTTTTAGTTTTTAAGTTTAGTTTACAAAAACCCCGGCTAAAAGCCGGGGTTTTTATCTTAATTTCTATTTTACTGCCTCTTTTAATCCTTTTCCTGCTTTGAATTTCGGAACAGTCATTGCCGGAATGGCAATTTTTTCACCAGTTTTTGGATTAACTCCTTGTCTGGCCGCTCTCTTTTTGGCGGAAAAAGTGCCAAAACCAGTAATCACTACATCTTCTCCCTTTGCCAATGCTTTAGTAATTAAATCAAAAATCTCATTAACAATTTCTGCTGCTTCTTTTTTTGAACTAGTTTTAGCAGCAATGGCTTCAATTAATCCTTCTTTTGTCATATTTAATATATTTTTTATTTTTCCCAGCATTTAAGCCGGGGAAAGTTTCGACCTTTGAAATATATAATATTATAGCACTTTTTTCCTTGTCAAGCAATTTTGCCTCTATTTTTCTGCCTTTTTCTTTATTTTAACGAGCCACTTCTATAACCCTTGTTTCTCTTATGACAGTGACTTTTATTTCACCGGGGTATTTTAATTCAGATTCTATTCTATTAGCAATGTTTTTTGCCAATTTAAAAGCAGATAAATCATCAATTTTATCCGGGAAAACAAAAACTCGCAATTCCCTACCTCCAGAAATCGCATAGGCTTTTTCTACTCCTTCAAAGGAAGTCGCGATTTCTTCTAAATTGGTTAATCTCTTTAAATAGGCCTCTAAGCTATCTTTTCTTGCTCCGGGACGCGAAGCAGAAATTGCATCAGCCGCATTAATTATCACCGCTTCTATTGTTTCTGCGGGATAATTGCCATGATGAGATTGCATTGCTTTAATAACCTCCTCTGGCATTTGGTATTTAGCCAGGATTTTTCTTCCTAATTCCAAATGAGTACCTTCAATTTCCTGATCAACTGCTTTTCCAATATCATGAAGCAGGCCTGCTTTTTTAGCAACATCAACATTCGCCCCTAATTCACTAGCCAAAGCGCCAGCAATTAGGCAAACCTCTAAAGAATGGGTTAAAGCATTCTGGCCATAACTAGTCCTAAATTTTAATCTGCCTAACAAATGAACGATTTCTGGCGGTAAATCTAAAATTCCGGCCTCATAAACTGCTTCTTCCCCGGCTTTCTTTATTTTATCTCTAATTTCTGCCTGGGCCTCCAAAACTTTTTCTTCTATTTTTGCCGGCTGGATTCTTCCATCAATAATTAATTTTTCTAAAGCCACTCTCGCAATCTCTCTTCTTACCGGATCAAAACTTGAAAGAACAATAGTTGAGGGTGAGTCATCAATAATTACTTCCACACCCGTTAGTTTCTCAAAATGTCTAATATTTCTTCCTTCACGGCCAATAATTTTTCCTTTCACATCATCAGAAGGCAAGTCAACAATCGAAGTAGTTACTTCACTCACATT
This sequence comes from Minisyncoccia bacterium, assembly GCA_049969555.1. Taxonomy (GTDB): domain Bacteria; phylum Patescibacteriota; class Minisyncoccia; order UBA6257; family UBA6257; genus DAOOKJ01. The sequence goes on along the minus strand of JBMFOQ010000009.1, from coordinate 13,499 downwards.
AGAATGGGCGTATCTTTCTATTGCTTGGGCCATTATCTCTCTGGCTCTTTTTTCAATCTCCTCTTTCTTTGTTTCTTCGTATTTTTTAAATAAATCCAATAACTCTTGCTGGTTCTCTTTTTCTACCCTTTTAATTAAAGCCTCTTTTGCTTCGCTTAAAGTCATTTTGGCAATATTTTCCAAAGTCTGAAGCTCGGAATTTTTCAAATTTTCTAATTCTGTTTTCAAAACCTGAATTTTCTCATAAATTGTTTTAATCTCTTTTTCTTTTTCATCTAAATCAAGCTGTCTTTTATCTAACAGCGACTCCCTATCTAATAATCTTTCTTCTAATTTATTAAGTTGACTTTTTCTTTTCTTTTCTTCTTCCCTTGCCTCTTCTAAAATTTTATCCGCTTTTTCCTTTGCATCTAAAACTAATTTCTTTGCTTCTTCTTTAACTTTTTCTAAACGAACTTTTAATTTTGCCTCAATAGAATTTGCCTGTCTTTGGGCTAAACTTTGTCTAATAATATAGCCCAACAAAATTCCTATAATTAATCCAATTGGTAAAAATAAAAATGTAGCCATGTTAGTAAAATGGCAGATGCTTCCTGTTTTAATAATTCTAAATTAGACTATATTTTTTAATTCCAGAAATAGCCAGTTTAAAACGGTTAGAAAATTTAGGAAAATTAAGAAACTTAAAAATAAAAAGAGATTAAAAAGCATGTTAGTAAAAACTGACTTTCTTTATCTGCCTTTCTTATCTTTTTTCATTGATTAAACCAGCGAAGCACTGCCTAAATTAATTTTTTTTCAACCATCTAAATTAGTAAGTAATTCTATTATAGCAAACTCAACTATCACTTGTCAAAGATTTTTTCAAAAATTTTTAAAATATAGTATAATAATAAATAATTAACTTATCTTTTATGGCTTTGAGCAATAAAATTTGTTTAGTCATTTTAGATGGCTGGGGTATTGGTCGGGAAGACTTTTCCAATGCTATTTATCAGGCAAAAACGCCTTTTATTAATGAAATCAAAAAGTTTTACCCTTCTACAACTTTACAAGCCTCAGGTATTGCTGTTGGCCTGCCTTTTAATGAAGCAGGCAATAGTGAAGTTGGCCATCTAACATTAGGAACTGGCCAAATTATTTATCAGTATTCAGTAAGAATTTCCCAAGCAATTAATAATCAAACTTTTTTCCAAAATCCTGCTTTTGTAGAGATTTGCCGCTCTGTTAAAGAAAACCAGGGCTCTCTTCATTTGATTGGATTGCTAAGCGAGGCTTTGGTTCATAGTAGTTATGAACATCTTTTGGCCTTAATTGATTTAGGACATCAATATAATATCAAAAATATCTTTCTTCACTTATTTACCGACGGAAGAGATTCGCTGCCAACTAATGGTAAAGAAATGCTAAAAAGACTTTTTCTGGATTTAGAAAGCAGACCAAATGCTCAAATTGCTTCTTTAAGCGGCAGATTTTATGGAATGGATAGAGACAAGAATTATAATCGCACCCAAAAGGTTTATGATTTGATAGTTTTTGGCAAAGGGAAAACCTTTTCAAATCCGATTGATTATTTAGATAATTCTTACAAAGAAAATATTACTGACGAATTTATTCTTCCTGCTTTATGCCAAAAAACAAACGAAGATGTTTCCTTAAAATTGATTAAAGAAGGAGACGGAATCATCTTTTTCAATTTTCGAGAAGAAAGAATGAGACAACTAACTCAGGCTTTTATCGACCCTTATTTTGACAAGTTTCCTGTAAAAAAATTTAGCAAGCTTAAAATTGCCACGATGACCCAATACCAAAAAGACTTTAATGCTTTAGTTGCTTTTCCGCCGCAGAAAATCTCCACATGTTTAGCCAAAGTTTTGTCAGAAAACAATAAAAGGCAACTCCATTTGGCTGAATCAGAAAAAGGTGCTCATGTGACTTTTTTCTTTGATGGTTTAAAAGAAGAACCTTATCCAGGCGAATACTGGGTCATTATCCCCTCTTTAAAAACTTTGCATTTAGAAGATTATCCTGAATTAATGGCAGAAAAAGTAAGCGCTCGTCTCCTTCAAGCTTTTGAGGAAAATATCTACGATTTTATTTTGGTTAATTATGCTAATCCGGATTTAATTGGTCATACAGGAAATATTGAGGCCGGAATTGAATGCGCAACAATTATTGACAAGGAAGTCAAAAAAATAGTAGAAAAAGGACTTGGTTATGGCTATACCTTTTTAATTACTGCTGACCACGGAAATTTAGAAAGAATGGCTAATCCTTATACTGGCGAAGTTGAAACAGAACATGATGTTAATCCGGTGCCTTTTTATTTAGTTGATAATCGTTTTAAAAGAAATGCTCCTCGAAGTGAAACAGAAATCAAAAGTATTGAGAGAAGCGCTGGCGGAATGCTGGCTGATGTTAGCCCAACAATTCTTGAACTATTTGGCTTAAAACCGCCAAAAGAAATGACTGGCCAAAGTTTATTGCCTCTTTTAGGTATCTATTAATAATAAATAAAAAATTAAAAACTGCCTGAAAATTGTCAGGCAATTTTTAATTTCTCCTTTATTTAAATTAGAGCAGTTCTTCATCAGTATCTTCTTCTAAGTCAGTATCATAATAATTTTCTTCCTCTTCTAATAATTCAAAAGCCTCTTTTGGCGCGCCGCATTTTGGACAAACCCAATCTTCTGGCAAATCTTGAAACTTAATATCTTCAACGGCTTCGTCATAAATATAGCCGCAAGCGCTACATTTATATTTCATTTAAATTAATTTAAATTAGTTTGTGAAGTTGCCTTAAAAGATTTAAAAAAAATAATTCTTTTAAGGTGTCGACCCTTTTAAAATAACCAATAGTCAATTCTTAGTAAAAGGCAGTTAAGATTTATATATATTTTAAGTCCTAAAATTAGTTTGTCAAGAGTAATTAAGATTCAGAGAAAGTGTTTCACCATTGACAAATTTAATTTTATCTAATAGGATAATAGTACGCATAAGCTAAACCTCCCGGCCAGTGCCCAAGGGTTCACTGGCCGGTAAGAACCTTGAAAATTATCTTTTTTAAAAATATATGTATATGGGCGCCCACAGAAATCAAAACAGTTCTAGGTTGCCTATAGAACTAGAGTAAGATAAAAAAGGGCGCCCACCAGAAAATTATAGTGTATTTTTCCTTGGAGGTGCTGAACACCAAACCTACTAGCTCTTCCCAGGAGAGCTGAGGATGGTCACGCACCTCCCCAAAATTTACAAATCAAGGAGGGTAATGGTGACAGCGGGTCCACACCCCAAAAACATATTTAAAAAATTAAAGGAGGAAATAAATGGAAAAAAAATTTAAAAAATTACAATTATTAAAGGAAATATTAAAGGATAGTAATTGGAAAGAGAAACTGGCAGAAATCACAAACAATGTCTATGTGGTTTCAAATGTACAAAAACACATTTTGATGAGGGATATTGAACTTCTTGAAAATGAACAAGAATTAGAAGAACTTAAGGAACCACATGAACTTATTAAAATAGGATGCAGGAAATATCTCAATTCTTACTCCCTCTTTATCTTTCAGAAAATATTATTTTAATATTATTTTAACAAGGGGATGATCAATCTGGGAGGGAATTAATTACCCTCCCTTTTTTATTTTTTAAAATTTCTTAAAAATTGTTGTATAATAATTTTGGAGTACCCTTCCTGTTCTCCGGGGGTGGGAGAACCCTCCTCGGCCTCGGGGGCGCCGAGGTCCCTCCTTTTCTGGCCTCTGGTTCCCCAAACCAGAGGCCAGTATCTTTGCACCTTAATATATTTATTTTTATAAAGTCTTAATTTTTTAAAACCTCCCATTTAATACAGGAGGTTTTTTAATGCAAGATTTATGCTACGGGGGCAAAGCCTCCGCCTGCCTTGTGGCTGCGGGGCCTGGATTCGAACCAGAATTTTCAGGGCCAAGGCCTGACGTGCTACCATTACACCACCCCGCAATTCTTACAAATTATATCTTAAGATATTTGTTTATTGCAAGAAAACTAGAGAGAATTCCCAAAAAAACACCAAAAGCAGTTTGAATTCCAAAAATAAATCCTAAATTACTAAAGAAATATTTGGCTAATTGAAAGCCGGCAAAAATCATTTCAAATTTTGGAGATAACCAAATAATAATTGGAATATAAATCAATAAACTGATAATTGAGGCAAAAATTCCCTGAAGCGCTCCTTCTAAAAGAAACGGCCATCTAATAAACCAATGGGTTGCTCCTACTAATTTCATAATTTCTATTTCTTCATGCAAGGCATAAATTGCCATTCGGATAGTATTAAAACCAATCACTAAACTAATAAAAATTAAAACCCCCATTGCTAAAAAAGAACCCAATTGCGTGGCTTTTGCCAAAGAATGAATTTGGCTTATTACTCTTTGATTTTCTGCTAAATCAATTGTAATTAATTTGTCCTTAAAAGGAGCGTTATTAATATCTTCTACTATTTTTTGGTATTCCTCTGTTCCCCGCGCTTTGATATTCAAAGAAGAAGCCAGAGGATTTTCTCCTAATTCTTCTAGCGCTTTTTTAACTAAAGGATTAGAGGCTGTTTTTTCTTCAAATTTTTTTAAGGCTTCTTCTTTGGAAACATAATCAATAGATAAAATTTCTTCTTTTCCCAAAAGTTCGTCTCTAATTTTCAAAATATCTTCTTCTGGAGTATCGGTTTTAAAATAAAGGCTGACATCGACTTTCTTTTTTAGATAGTTAATTAAATAATTGGAGGCGTAATTAAAAATCAAAATTGAAGAAAACAAGGTTAAACTAATAACCATCATAATTATACAGGCAATTGTCAACCAACTATTTCTTTTAATGCCTTTCCATGCTGTTTGAAAAATTCTTTTTATTATAATAAACATATAGAGATTTATGATTTAAGGTTTAATATTTAAGACTATATTATGTATTTCCCTTCTTTTTCATCTCTGATTACTTTCCCATTTTCAATACTAATTACCCTTTTATTTAAAGTATTGACTACTTCTTTATCATGAGTTGCTAAAATTACCGCTGTTCCTAATTCATTAATTTTTAAAAGAAGTTGTATAATGTCCCAGGAATTAATTGGGTCTAAATTTCCTGTTGGTTCGTCGGCTAAAATTATTTCTGGGCGGTGAACCAAAGCCCGCGCTAAAGCCACTCTTTGTTTTTCGCCAGCTGATAATTGATAAGGAAAATTATCCATTCTGTTTTGCAAATTAACTAATTTTAAAAACGCCTCTGCTTCTTTTTTCACTGTTTCTTCCGGATAGCCCGTCATTTCTAAAGCAAAGGCAACATTTTCATAAGCGGTTTTGCTGTTTAAAAGCTTAAAATCCTGAAAAATCATTCCGATTTTTCTTCTTAATTGAATTACTTCTTTGGGGCTCATCTTAAAAATATCTTTTTCTTCAAAAAACACTCTTCCTTTGGTTGGTTTTTCTTCATGATACAAAATTCTTAAAAGAGTTGTTTTCCCCACTCCAGAACGGCCAACCAAACAAACAAACTCTCCTTTTTCAATTTCAAAAGTTACATTATCCAAAATAATATTTCCATTGTAACTTTTTGAAACATTTTTAAAATAGACTAAAGACATAAAGATAATTCAAAAGTCAAAAGGCAAAGGTCCTCTCTACCTTTTATAAAAAGGTGGGAGCAAGAAAATCAAAATTAAAATTAAAAATTTAAAATTAAATCAAGGTTACCCTCTAAAACTTCTTCCACAATATTTTGCCATTTTTTCCCAGTTTTTTCATCTCTAATCATTTTATAAGGATGCAAAATATAAGAACGAACTTGATTCCCCCATTCTATTTTTACTTTTTTTCCTTTTAATTCTTCAAGGGTTTTTGCTTTTTCCTGCTGGGCTAATTGATAAAGCTTTCCCCTTAAAATTTCTAGTGCTTTTTCTTTGTTTTGGTATTGACTTCTTTCTCTTTGGCAACTAACAACAATCCCAGTTGGCTTGTGTCTTATTCTTACAGCTGTTTCTACTTTTTGAACATTTTGCCCTCCTGGACCAGAAGAACGAAAAGTCTCTATTTCTAAATCCTCTTCTTTTAAAGGCATTTCTTTTGCTTCAATCATTGGCAAAATTTCCACTAAAGCAAAAGAGGTGTGGCGTAATTTTTGGCTAGAAAAAGGCGAAATTCTTACCAACCGATGAACTCCATTTTCATTTTTCAATTTTTGATAAACATTTTTCCCTATTATCTGACCTATAACATTGTTTATTCCCCCATGTTCATTTTCTTTGATATCAATCAGAAGAAATTTCCAACCCTTCTTTTCCGCATATTTCTGATACATTCTTAAAAGCATTGCTGCCCAATCTTCAGCATCTTTTCCGCCAGCGCCAGCATAAATAGCCAAACTAACATTCCGATTATTATAAAAGTCAGTATTTTTATTTGTAAAATCACTCATTTTTTAATTTTAACAGAAGTTGCCTAAAAAAACAACTACCAAAGATTGTTTTTTCAAAAAGATTCAGGAATTAATTCTCTGACTTTTAATTTCTATCTTTTCAAAATTAACTTCTTTGCCTAAAAACATTTTTACCAATTCCTCAAATCTTTGACTATAAGCAGTTACTAAATATCTTACTTTTCTCTCTCTTTTTAATCTTTTTTCAATTTCTTGATGCCGCCAAAGATAATCTTTGAGTTTATAAGGAACAACTTCTTCTTCGCTGATTATTCTCACTGCTTTGCCAATATGTTTCTGAATTTTCTCTTTTATTAAAGAATAATGAGTACAACCTAAAATCAAAGAGCCAATTGCTTTCTTTCTTAAAGGAGTTAAATATTTATCTAAAATTAAATCTAAACCCGGCCAATTAGTTTCTCCTGCTTCAATAATCGGCACTAAAAGAGGACAACTAACAGAATAAACTTTCGCTTCGGGTTTTATTTTTTTAATTTCTCTTTCAAAAGCGCCTGAATTAACTGTTGCCTCTGTCCCTATTATCCCTATTCTTTCATTAAAACTTTTTTCACATGCTTCTTCAACTGCTGGCCGAATTACTCCCAAAACTCGGCGTTCCGGATAATTTTTCGGGAGGTACTCTTGCTGGATTCTTCTTAAAGCATTACTTGAAGCAGTATTACAAGCCAAAATAATAATCTCACAGCCCTTTTTAAATAAACAATCAACCGCCTCAGTAGTAAATTGATAAATTATTTCTGGCGAACGAGAACCATACGGCACTCGGGCATTATCTCCCAAATAAATATAATTATAATCTGACAGTTCTTTTAATAACTCCTTAAAAATCGTCAATCCCCCTAACCCTGAATCAAAAACCCCAATCATATAAATTTATTTTAACTTAATTTTTATTGATCTTCTAATTTCCCTTCTATTAATTTATTAACTCTAAAATTTTAGGGATAACCTCTTCTGTTACTTTTTCACCTTCTCTAATTATATCTTTTCCATGAATAAAATTAATAATGCTTCCTTTTTTTATAATTGGATTTATCACAATATCTGCTTCTTTGATATTTTCTTTTGCTAATTGATACCTTAAAACATTTAAAGATTTTTCTACAACTTTTTTGATGTTTAATTTTTGTTTTAAGGTTTTATTGTTATTCAAATTAAAATAAACAAAATCCAAATTAACTGCTATGACAATATCTGCCCCCATTTTTTTTACCACTTTTACAGGAATTGGCATAGATACTCCGCCGTCAACTAAACATTTATCTTTTAAATATACAGGAGAGATTAAAAATGGGACTGCGCCACTCGCTCTAATTGCTAAAGATAAATCACCTTTATCAAAAATCACGCTCTCGCCAATAATCAAATCAGTTGCTACGGCTTTAAAAGGAATTTTTAAGCCTTCAATTTTTATATTACCCACCTTACTTTTAATAAGAGAGACTACTTTTTCTCCTTTAATTAAGCCAGAGTAAAAATACGGTTCAAAAAGAATTCTAAGTAAATCTTTATAAGTTAACTCCAAAAACCATTTTTCTACTTGAGAAATATCTAAAGTTGCGCTATAAAGTCCGCCAATTAAAGCGCCAATACTACTTCCGGCAATATAATCTATCTTGATATTGTGTTTAACTAAAGTTTTAATTACTCCAATATGGGCTAACCCTTTTACTCCTCCGCTTCCCAAAGCCAACCCAACTTTTTTCATAGAAGTTTAATTATTTAAAATTATATCAAAAAATCGCGCCAAAGGCGATTTTTTAAAGAGGGCTACCTAAGTGGAAGGCAGGGGCGCCAGGACTCGAACCCGGACCAACGGTTTTGGAGACCGTTGTGCTACCATTAACACCACGCCCCTTTAGATTTTATCATTTTATCAGAGTTAAATTTACTATTTATTTTTTTACTTCTTTGTGTAAGGTGTGTTTTCTACACCAAGGACAATATTTATTAAATTCTAATTTACGCTCAACTGTTTTTTTATTTTTGCGCGTAAAATAATTTACTCTTTTACAAACGGTGCAGGCTAATTTTGTAATAAATTCTTTTTTCATATTAATTTCTAGTTTAAATTGAAAAATTAAAATTTTCTCAGAGCCGATGGTGGGAATTGAACCCACGACCTCTTTCTTACCAAGAAAGCGTTCTACCACTGAACTACATCGGCACGATATAATCTCAAATGTTAAATTCTAAATGTTAAATCTTGAAAATTAATCTCAAATTCCAGCCCATTCACTTGAAAAAGATTGGTTATCACCCGAGATACTTATCCAAAACAAAGAATTAAAAGAGCTTGAAAATATCTTTTAAAAAATAACTTATTAATTTTATTAAATAAAATTTATCTTTTTCAAGTGAGGGGTCGATTTAAAAAAATTACCCAAAGTTATTTTTTCTTTACGATCGTTTGAAAAAAATAAAAATGAATTTCTATTGTATTTCAATATATTTTATTTTCAGTCTTCCTAATTCATAATCCTAAATCCTAAATCATAAATCCTAAATTCCAACTTTGGTGGGCAGGGTAGGATTCGAACCTACGTAGGCCTAAGGCCGCCAGATTTACAGTCTGGTGCAATTGACCACTCTGCCACCTGCCCAGAGAGCCAAGAGTGGGACTCGAACCACTAACTTTACCCCCCACACCAATCTGAGCCACCTCTCGGACTCGAACCGAGAACCTACTGTTTACAAAACAGTTGCTCTGCCAATTGAGCTAAGGTGGCACAAATTGGTGTGGGGGCTACGCTTTGCTCCGCAAGATAGTTGCTCTTCCGGGAAAATATTTATTTAATTTTTATCAAGGTATTTTCCCGCTACAAGCCAAGACTTTAGCTTGTAGCCCAATTGAGTTATCTCGGCGGGCTAGTTTAAATTTCTAACTTTCTTGTTCTTTTTTATCCAAATTTTTTTCTAAATTATCGCTTTTTTCTTTTATTTCTAAAAGCAAATCATAGATTATTTTATCAGTATTATCAAGGTAATAAACTTCTAAAAACGCCCAACAAGCAGAATGAAAATCACCTTCCCATAAATACAATCTCCCTAAATTTTTCAATAATTCTTTATTATTAAAATCTTTAGTAATTTCTTTTAATAACCTTGTTTCTTCTTCTTTTAAATCTAAGTTGTCAAAATTTAACTTGTTCAATTCTTCTAAAATATCCTCATCAAGAGAGCTTTTTGTGGTTTTTTTCCCAAAAATTGACTTTAGGCTTTTATGCTTTTCTTCTTTTAAAAATTGAACTTTTTTAATTTGATGCAATTTATCAGTAATTGTTCTATCTATTCTTAAAATTATAATTCTTAATCTTCTCAAAAACTTCTCCCAAAAATTGAGAAAAATTTCTCTAATAGGAGTTTGTCTAATCTTTTTTAGCCAAAGAGCAAATTTTGTCTTTTTATTTTTAATTTCTTCTACCTTAAGAAATTCTTTATTATCAATTTTTTCTTTACCGTTTGATTTCTGGAATAAAACGAAAATTAAACCAACCAAACTAAAAAAAATTATTAAAGTAGGTAAAAGGGCATCCATTTTTGTTTCTTTAATTTTTATTTCCTTTTTATATTTCGAAACGAACAAATCTTTTAACCTCTATTTTTTCTCCGAATTTGGCAGTTGCTTCTTTAATTAAGTCGCTAATTTTTTTAGTTTCATCTTTAATAAATATCTGGTTCATTAAGCAAAGTTCTTCAAAATCCTTTTCTAATTTTCCTTGAACAATTTTATCTAAAATTTCTTGTGGTTTGTTTGAGTTTTCAAATTCTTTCAGATACTCTGCTTTTTTCTTATTAATCTCCTCTTCAGGAATATTCTCAGGAGAAAGATACAAAGGGTTCATAGCAGCAATATGCATTGCTAACTCATGAGCAAGTTGTTTGAATTCCGCGCTTCGCGAAACAAAATCGGTTTGCGCTCGGAGTTCAACTAAAACTCCAACTTGATTATGAGTGTGAACATAACTTTCAATTATTCCGCTCGTAGTTTCTCCTTCCTGTTTTTTAATTGCCCTAGCTTCGCCTTTTTTCCGTAAAATTTCTTTAGCCTTATTAAAATCGCCTTTTGCTTCTTCTAGGGCTTTTTTGCACTCCATTATTGGAGCCTGGGTTTCCTCTCTTAATTTTTGAATATCTTGAATTGTTGGCATACATTTAATAAATTTTTAATTTTTTAATTTTTAGACATTTTGTAATTCACTGACTCCCTTTTTTGCTTCTTCAATCGCTTTGTCAATCTGTTCTAAAACATAACTGATGGCTGATTTTGCGCTGTCGTTTCCCGGAATAGGATATTCAATTAAAGTTGGGTCATCATCTGTATCAAGCAAAGCCACAATAGGGATTTTTAATCTTTTTGCTTCCCTAATGGCGGTGCTATGAATCTCAGGATCAATGACTAACAAAACATCGGGAATTCTTGTCATATTTCTTAAACCTAAAAATTTCTTTTGCAGTTTCATTAGTTCCTGAGAGAGTTTATGTTTTTCTTTTTTAGTAAAATTCTCCCAAGCACCCTGCTCTTGTTTCTCTTCTAATTCTTTAAGATATTTTATTCTTTCGAATAAAGTTTTAAAATTGGTCAATGTTCCGCCTAACCATTTTTCAATTACATAAGGGTAATCATATTTTTGAGCGATTTCTTGAATTTTTTGTTTTGCTCCAGCTTGTGTGCCAACCAAAAGAATTATTTTGTTATTTTTTACTGTTTCTTTAATAAAATCCAGCGCTTTTTCTAATGCCCTTCTTGTTTCCTCTAAATTAACCAAACTAACACTCGTGGCATTGCTTTTAATGATAAAATAATTCGCTTTTGGGTGATTGCGAGTTCTTTTATGTCCATACTGAAGCCCTGCTTTTTCCATTTCTTCTATGCTAATCATATTTTTAATTAAATTTTTACTAAACTTTAATTTATCATAAAAAAGAAAAAAAATCAATTATCCAAAGAATAATTAAAATTTAAAATTTAAAAACCCGCTAATCTATAGGCAATACTCCCACAAGAGGGAGATTCGGAGTTTTAAAGAGGTATACCCCAGCCGGAGCCAGAATACCCATCTTGATTAAAACTCCAACAAGCATTAATAAAATATGACGCTTGTTTGCCTACAGATTAGCGGGTTTTTAAGATTTTGATATATTATAGCAAATAAAAGTTAATCTGTCAAGAGAAAGGTTAAAATCTAAAGCATAACCATTATACTCACCTTTTTTATCTTGTCAAGCCCCTCAACTGAAAAAGAGAAAAACTAAAGAAGGGGAGCAATTAAAATCGCAATGATTGAAATCAGTTTGATTAAAATATTTAAAGAGGGTCCAGCTGTATCTTTAAAAGGATCACCGACTGTGTCCCCAATTACTGCCGCTTTATGAGAATCAGAATGCTTGCCGCCAAAATTTCCTGCTTCAATATATTTTTTAGCATTATCCCACGAGCCGCCGCTATTGGCCATCATAATTGCTAAAAGAAAACCCGAGGCTAAAGCACCAACCAACAATCCTCCTAAGGCTTCTTTGCCTAATAAATAACCAACTATTAAAGGCGAAAGAATAGTAATTACTCCGGGAGCAATCATTTGTTTTAAAGAAGCCCGAGTTACAGTTTCTACACATTTTTTATAATCAGGTTTTGCTTTGCCTTCTTTTAATCCTTCAATTTCTTTAAATTGTTGCCTTACCTCATCAACTACTTTGGAAGCAGTTTTTCCCACTGATTCCATTACTAATGAAGAAATTAAATATGGCAATAATCCTCCTAAAAATACACCGGCAATTACCCAGGGATTCTTTAAATCTAAAATTTCTAATTTCGCTACTTCTAAGTAACTAATCACTAAGGCCAAAGCAGTCAAAGCAGCCGAACCAATAGCAAAACCCTTACCAACAGCCGCGGTTGTATTGCCTAAAGCATCAAGCGATTCTGCTTTTTTTCTTACTTCTTCTCCCAAATGCGCCATTTCCGCAATGCCCGCGGCATTATCTGCCACTGGACCATAGCAATCTGTAGCTAAAGTAATTCCTAAAGTTGAAAGCATTCCCACGCCTGACAAAGCTACTCCATAAATTCCCGAAAGTTTATAAGCAAGAATCATTACTATTGAAACAGTTATTATCGGAATAGCCGTACTTTTCATTCCCACCCCCAGACCCATAATGATGTTTGTGGCTGTTCCTCTTTGTGAGGCTTCCGCCACTTTTTTTGTTGGTGAATAATCACTTGAAGTAAAATATTCTGAAACAAAACCAATAATTAAACCACTAACTAATCCCAGAAGAGTGGAAATAAAGAAATTTAAGCCGTTTACAATAAATTTATTAATAATAAAATAAGAACTTAAAAGCATTACTCCGCTTGATATCCAGACGCCCAAATTTAAGGCTAAACTTGGTTTTTTTGCTTTGATAAATTGAGAAACAAGATAACCGAAAATAGAGCTAAATAAACCAACCCCAGCCAAAATTAACGGCAAAATAACGATATTTTGACCGAAAACTTTAACAAGCAAAACACCGATTGCCATAGCGGCAATGATTGAATCCACATAACTTTCAAATAAATCAGCGCCCATTCCCGCGACATCACCAACATTATCGCCAACATTATCAGCAATTACTGCCGGGTTTCTCGGATCATCTTCAGGAATATCCATCTCTACTTTTCCTACCAAATCTGCACCAACATCGGCGGCTTTAGTATACAATCCTCCGCCAACCCGAGCAAAAATTGCCACTCCTGAGGCGCCAAAACCAAAACCATAAATAATATTTAGGTCTTTAAACAAAAAATAAAGTAAAGTAATACCAAAAATACCAAAACTTACAACCATTAATCCCATTATCAAACCCGAACTAAAAGCAATTTTTAGACCGTTGAAAATATCTTTTTTTACTCCTTCGGCTGTTTTACTGTTTGCCATTGTCGCTACCCTCATTCCAATATTTCCCGCTAAAACAGAAAAAATTGCGCCTAAAAGAAAAGCCAAAGCAATTTTAAAATTCAAAAAATAAAAAAGTAAAAAAAA
>JBMFOQ010000008.1:0-25612 GCA_049969555.1 Minisyncoccia bacterium | reverse complement strand
AAATAAGCAAAAAATTAATAAAAATAATAAAAGGAAAACTTAGTCCAAAAGACAAGTGCAAGATAACCAAAATAAAAAATACAAAAATAGCTAAAGAATAAAATGCAGGTTTTACCTCCATATTATAAAGAAAAATCAGTAATTATTAAAACATCTTGAATTTGTAAACGATTTAAAAATGGCTCTAAAAGATAATTTTTTTCTGGTGTTTTTGAACCATCAAACTTATCTTTAACTTTGGCGACCAATAATCCTTTTAAATAAAAAGTATTTTCACCAGAAGTCAGTAAAGTATCTCCAATCTCAATGTCGGCCATTGGCGGTACTAATTTTAAATAGAAATTTCCTTTAAAATCTTTTTCCGCGACAGCTAAGACTTTTGATCTTTGATCATAAACACTAATTTTAACCCCCGGGGAAAAAATTGACTCTACTAATGACCTATGCCCAAGACACTGAATAATTCTTCCTACTAACACTCCTTCAGCTGTAATAACATTCATTCCGTTTTTAAGTCCGTCTTCTGTTCCTTTATTAATCCACAAATTTCCGCTTAAACCTGAAGGGTCAATTAAAATAACTTTAGCCGGAATTAAATGCCAATTTTTTTCTTCTTTAATTTTTAGCGCCTGTCTTAAAGTTTCATTTTCTTCTTTTAAAGAATTAAGATAAGAAATTTGTTGCCTTAAACTTATGTTTTCTTGTTTTAATTTCAAATATTCATTTCTGATTTGACTAAAGTGGAATAAGTCGCTAATCCATGATTCAAGAGAAGAAAGAAGAAAAATTGGGGTGTTTATCGGTTCGAGAGTTTCAACTGCCTTTGTTTTTAAAAAAAATTCCTGGCGCTGATATATTTTAAAAATACTAACAAAAGTGATTAAAATAATCACTTTTGTTAGTAATTTAAAGATATTCTTGTTTTTTATCATTTTAAATTGGTGGTTTTTCTCGGCTAATTGTTGTCAAGCAAGATTTATAGGTATTAAAATCTTCCATAATCATTCCTATACCCCGAATAACCGCCGTTATCGGGTCCTCGATTGCTTTTACTTTAAGGCCAACATTTTCTTCAATTAATTTATCCAAACCCTTTAATAAACTTGTCCCTCCAGAAATAAAAACTCCTTCAGTCATTATGTCGCCAACTAATTCTGGAGGGGTGGCTTCAATTGTTGCTTTAATAGCATCAGTAATTTTAAAGAGCGAGGGGGTGATTGCTTCTCTTATTTCCTGAGATTTAATTTTAATTTCTTTTGGCAAACCATGAGTAAGGTCCCTTCCTTTAATCCTCATATCTTGGTTTGTGCCTAAATCGATGGCTGAGCCAAGATTAATTTTAATATTTTCTGCTGTTTTTTCGCCAATTGCCATTTTAAATTTATCCCGAAAATAATAAATAATATCTTCGTTTAATTTATTGCCCGCAATCCTAATGCTTTTGGAAACTACTACCCCGCCCAACGAAATTACTGCCACTTCAGTTGTTCCGCCGCCAATATCTGCCACTAAAATACCTTTTGATTCCATTACTGGCCAATGATTTCCCAAAGCCACAGCCATTGGTTCTTCTATTAAATACACTTCTTTTGCCCCAGCGTTTTTTGCCGCATCTTCGACCGCTCTTTTTTCTACTTCTGTTCCGCCAGTAGGAATACTAATAATTAATCTCGGCCAATCAAAAACACTATTTAAAAATCCTTTCTTTTTTATTTTATCCAATAAATATCTAAGAAATTTTTCGGTAATTTCAAAATCAGAAATTACCCCATTTGTTAAAGGTCGGGTAGCAGAGATATGAGGCGGAGTTTTGCCAATCATTTCATAAGCCTCTTTTCCAATAGCAATAATTTGATTGGTTTTGTTATTAATAGCCACCACCGTTGGTTCATGGACTAAAATACCCTTATCTTTTACGTAAACAAGGGTTTTTGTTGTGCCTAAATCTATGCCTATATCGCGACTAAATAATTTTGAGAAAATTACCATAAAGATTAAATTTCAAGATATTAATTTATCACATTTGGCTAATTTTAGCAACTGGAAAGATTTGCTTTCTCTCTTTTTTATCTCCATTGATTCTTTTTCTAAACTATTTTTACTAATAACTATTCTAATTGGCGCACCAATTAAATCAGCATCCATAAATTTTTCTCCGGCTGAAAGTTCGCGGTCGTCAAAGGCAACCTCGACGTTATTTTTTATTAAAAACAAATAGATTTTTTCTGCTGATTTTTCTATTTTTTTATCTATTTTTTTATCGCCGCTTTTTAAAGTAAGCAAATGATATTTATACGGGCTAACAATCTCTGGCCAAATTAAACCATTTTTATCGTGATTAACCTCGGCTAAAGTTCCCAAAATCCGACTAATTCCAATTCCATAACACCCCATCATCACCAATTTATCTTTCCCATTTTTGTTTTTATAAGTCAGATTAAATGGTTTTGAATATTTGTCTTTTAATTTAAAGATATTTCCTACCTCAATTCCTTTAATTTTTTCCAATTTTCCTTTACACTTTGGACATTTATCCATTTTTTCAATAATTTCTTTATTTCTGGCAAAATGTCCTTTTGGACAATAAAAAATCGTGTCCTCACCCGAATCTATTGGCACCTGAAATTCATGAGAAAACTTTGAAAAAGTTCCGCCGCTCGCCTCAGTAACAATCGTTTTTAGTTCTAATTTTTTAAAAATGTTTGTATAACTTTCTTTTACCTTTTCGTAATATTTATTTAAATCCTCTTCATCGGGGTGAAAACTATAGAGGTCTTTCATCAAAAATTCTTTAGCTCTTAAAATACCTGATTTTGGGCGCGCTTCATCCCTAAATTTAGTTTGAATCTGGAATAAATATAAAGGCAAATCTTTATAAGAAGCAATGTAGCGCTTTGCCAAAGGTACAACTATCTCTTCGTGAGTCGGACCTAAAACATAATCAATATTAAAGCGAGATTTTAATTTAAACAAAGCATCAAAATTTTTATCTCTTCCGGTTATTTGCCAATAAGCTAATGGATGAAGCGAGGGCATTAAAATTTCTTGGCCGCCAATTTTTTTCATTTCTTCTCGAATTATTTTTGTGATTTTATTTAGAACCATTAAACCAAAAGGCAAATACTCATAAATTCCCGCCCCAACTTTTTCAATAAAGCCGGCTCGAATAAGAAAAGAAGTTCCAATGGATTTTTCATCTTTTGGTTCTTCTTTTAAGGATTTCCATTTTAATTGAGAAAGTTTCATAATGTAAATTTCTTTAAATTCTTTGCCAAAATTATAAAATTTATGATTTAAAAATAAAAATTTTTATATCTTTAATTGTCACAAAAACCATTAAAATAAGTAAAAGGGCAAAAACTAAATTATTAATAAAGTTTTCGGTTGCTTGATTTATCTCTTTTTTCCTTATTTTCTCTATTAGAAGAAAGAAAATTCTTCCTCCGTCTAAAGCAGGAATTGGCAGTAAATTAAAAAAGGCAAAGCCAAAGGAAATCAGCCCTAAAATATAAAGTCCGTAAATAAAATTAATATTAAATCCTTTAGTAGTAATGGCCATTATTCCCACCGGACCAACCAATTCTTTTACATCCATTCTTAAAATGAGATTAACCAATAATCTCCCCAAACCAACAATTGTTTCTTTAACCAATACCCAGATAAACTCTAAAGATTTTAAAGGAGCCAAATACAAAGGCACTTTATAAGGAGAAAGATTAAATGATTCAGGAATTAAATTCTGTGGCATTCCAAGAGAAAATAGTAAAGTAAAAATTAAGTAAGCGGTTAAGAAATTAAAAAGAGGACCGGCAAACAGAATAACAAATTTTTTGGCAAATGGCTGGGCGTAAAAACTATTTTTTTCTGGATTTTTCTTGTCTCCCTCATAAATACTTGTTAAAGCGCCAAAAGGAATAGCATTAAAAGAGTAGATTATTCCCTGTTTTTTTATTTCAATTAATCTTGGAGGATAGCCAATGCCAAATTCGTCTACTCTTACTTTATTTTTTAAAGCCAATAAAAAATGGCCCAGTTCATGAATGACAAGGGTAATACTTAATGAAATTAAAGCCAAAATAAAACCAATCATAATTTTAACCTTCTTCGATTTCCTTTTTTTTGTTTAATTCTAAATCATCTAATTTTTCATTTCCTTTATCAACGATTTTTTGAATTTCTTCCTTTAATTTGAATTTTTCATCTTCAGAGATTTCTTTTTTCTCAAATAAATTTTTTAATTCTTCTAATGCTTCTTCTCTCGCTTGACGGATTTTAATTCTGAAATCTTCTTTTTTAGCACTTAAAATTTTAATTAATTCTTCTTTTCTTTCTTTGGTTAAAGGCGGAAGATAAAGCCTTAAAGTATTTGCCTCTAATTGGGGGCTAATACCAATGTTGGTTGTTTCAATTGCTTTTTTTATATTGGCTAAAAGTGATTTATCCCACGGCTCAATAATAATCACATTTGGCGGAATTATGGAGATATTTGCCAAATGCTTTATTGGTTGAATTCCCCCATAAGCCTCAACTGAGATATTTTCTACCAAAGAAGGCGAGGGCCGCGAGGTTCTTAAAGTTAATATATCAGAATAAAAATTATTGGCGATATTTTTAATTTTTTCTTCTAATTTTTTTAATAACTCTTGTGGCATAGAAAATTAAACTAATAAAAATGTATTTTCTAAAAGAAGTTGAATATTAACATTTGAATAACTGATTATTTCATATGCATTTAAAAGCTCTTTGGTTATTTTAATTTTTTTTTCTTGGCTAATTGATAAATCATTGTTTTCTTTTTTTACTTCTTTTTCTAATTTTTCCAACCAAATACTAAGAATTTTTCTAATCTCTTCAGTTTCCTTACCTTCTTTTTCTTCTTTTTTTTCTTTAATTTTTTTCAATAAATTTTCTAAATAAACAGAATGACTGCTGAAATCACTCTTCATCAGGGTTAAAAAATCTCTCCAGTAATCCTCCCTTTCTTTCACAAAAGATTTATCCAGTAAATTTATTGCCAACCCTATTTTCCCATTACTTTCTTTTACAATTTTAAATGCTTGGTTTTCATCAATTAAATATTCTTTTTTAAGATATTTTATCAATTTATCTTTTGGCGAGCGGTGAAATTTTAAAATTAAAAGTCGGGAAATTAGTGTTTTATATAATTTTTCCGGCTGAGAAGTAATCAAAATTATCAAAGACTTCGGCGGGGGTTCTTCTAAGGTTTTTAAAAAAGCATTCTGCGCTTCGGCATTCATTTTCTCTGCTTCATTAATAATTGCTATTCTCAAATCAGCTATTTGGGGATAAAAAGATAAAAACTGAATTATCCCTTCAATATTTTTCTCTTCATTTCCCCTTATTTCGTCAATGGAAATAGTATCAAGAGGAGTATTAATTATTTTTAAATCCGGATGAATATTTTTATCAATTAATTGACAAGAAATGCAATTACCACACCCTCCCCATACTTTTTTCTCCTTTAAACATAAAATAGTTTTAGCAAAATTGTAAGCCAGAGTGAATTTTCCTAGATTTTTTTCTCCTTGAAAAAGCAAGCTTTGAATTTCTAAAGACTGGTCTTCTTTTGGTTTTTCAAAAAAACTCTCTAAGAAGTTTTTTATTCTTTCGTTAGAAAAATACAACATAAAATCAAAATATTACTATGAACGGTAAGTGGTAACGCTTCTTTTATAAAGTTCTAAGTTTTCTAAAATTACCCCTGTACCTTTGGCAACACAAAAAAGCGGTTCATCAGCAACATAAGATGGAACTCCAGTAACTTTGGTAATTAAAGAGTCTACGTTTTTAAGCATTGCTCCGCCCCCAGAAATAATCATCCCCCTTTCCATAATATCAGCCGCTAATTCCGGCGGTGTTTCTGATAAAACATATTTCACTGCTTTGATGATATCCTGAAGCGTTGGCTGAATTGCCTCCGCAATTTCATTTGAATTAATAACGATATTTTTTGGCAATCCCTCTCCTAAATCTAACCCCCTGATTTCTAATTCCTCTTTTTGTTTCAAAGGCAAGGCAGTCCCAATTTTTATTTTTATTTCTTCGGCTGTTCTTTCGCCAATAGCCAAATTATATTTTTTCTTGATATATTCTGAAATTGCTTCATCCATTTTGATTCCCCCAACTCTTACTGAGGCCCAACTGACAATTCCACCCAAAGAAATAACTGCTACCTCTGTTGTCCCACCACCAATATTAATAATCATATTGCCACCAGCGGAATTAATGGGAATTTCCGCCCCTAAAGCGGCTAAAATTGGTTCTCTCACAACATAGGCCTCTTTTGCTCCTGCTTCTCTGGCAGCCTCAATTACTGCTCTTTGCTCAGTTGAAGTAATACCAGCTGGAACAGAAATTACCACATCCGGTTTAAATAAACGCCAAGAACTTAAAGCTTTATCTATAAAATACTTTAGCATTGCCTGAGTAATCCGATAATCAGCAATCACTCCGTCTTTTAATGGTTTACAAATTTTTATTACTTTTGGAGTTCGCCCAAGCATTTCTCTCGCCTCAGAGCCAATTGCTAAAATTTTATTGTCATCAATAGTAATTGCAACAATTGAGGGTTCATTAATAACTACCCCTTTTTTAGGAATAAAAACTAAAGTGTTAACAGTTCCCAAATCAATGCCTAAATGACGAACTATCATAGTAGAGTAATTAAAAATTATACATTAATAAAGAAAAAAAGTCAAAATGAGCGTTTAATTATCTGACCCAAATTAGTATTCTCAAATATCCCTTTTCGGTAAGCAATTTTCCCGTTCACAATTACTGCTTCTATTCCTGATGGCGGAAGATGAGGATTAAAGAAACTGGCTAATGAGTTAAGTTTTTGCGGAGAAAAAATTACTAAATCAGCCCAATAATTTGTTTTTATTGCCCCTCTATTTTTAAGACCAATTTTTTGCGCCACTTTGCCGGTCAATTTATAAATACCTTCTTCCAAAGAATAAAATTGCTTGTCAATAACAAAATCTTTTAAAAATTTTATAAAGGCTCCAAAAGATTCCGGATGAATAATACTTGAGGGTCTATTATTGTTGACTAAATTATAAAAACCACTATTGGCGGAAATAAAAGAATAAGGCGATTTAATTGCTAATTCAAGATTTTCTAATGAAATGCTTTTAGAAAAAACTGAAACGAAGCCATCATTTATGGCCAAAACTTTAATCATGGTTTCTTCTGGCGAAAGATTAAATCCTTGAGCCAATTCTTTTATAGTCTTTCCCACAAAAATTGGCCGGTTTTTGCTCTCGCTGATTGTTAAATCATTTAAAAGATTTCTTTTTTTCTTTAAATCCTCAATTAATTTTTGATAAATAACTTTTTCTCGGATATTTTTAAGAAAAATAGACCAGCCGCCAATTGCTGCCCAATCTGGCAAAAAAGTCGTTAAAGGCCTTCTTATCACTTCATAGGGAGAAATATCAAAATTAACCAATTCTTTCTCTTTATTTATCTCCTCAATTAATTTTAAACCTTCTTTAAAATCTTTAAAATTTTCTTTACCCAAAACGCGCAATTGATAAATCTCAGTTGAAATATCTCCCTTTTTCGCTGCTTCTAAAATTTCATAGACACTTGTCAAAAAGCCATCTGTTTCATCTCTTAAATTAAAAGAAATATAACCCTTAAATTGTTTAACTATCTCGGCAATTTCTAAAATTTCTTCTGTGCCAACAACTTTTTCATCTTCATAACCCAAACCAAAAGAAACTCCTAACGCTCCTTCATTAAGCGTTTTTTTAATTAAGAATTTCAATTTTTCTTTTTCTCCTTTGGTCAAATTGCGAAATTCTTTGTTGGTAATATCACTTCGCAAGTTTGCCCAGGAAATTAAACCGCCAAAATTTATTGCCAGCCCCTTATTCTTTAAAGTTTCAAAAAAATCTTTTGCTTTTTGCCAATTGATATTAATTTTTTTGTAATCAGTCCATTTATATAATAAATCTAATGAGCCAGTAATCAAAGGAAAAAGAGAGGCCCCACAACCTCCGCCAATTACCGTTGTTACTCCCTGAAGCAAGTAATTTTCTGCCTGCGGCCGGTAAATAAGAGAAAAATCCCTATCAGCCAAAGTATTTATTTCTATAAATCCAGGCGAGACTATCAACCCCCCGGCATTAATTTCTATTTTGGCTTTTTCGTTTTTAAGTCGGTCTATTTTTACTATTTTTCCTTCTTTAATAGCAATATCTTTAATTTCTCCCTTATTTCTAAATCCATCAACAACTACTCCCTTTTTTATTAAAATATCAAACATAATAAAAAATTTAAATTTTAAAAGGCAAAAACCAAAAGTTAAAGTAAAAAGTTTTAAAGTTAAAAGCTATTGTTTTCACATTACTTTTATAATTTTGAACTTTTGAATTTTAATTTTGGCTTTTGCCTTTTATGGATATTATACTATTTTTTCTCTGTTTTTACTAACTCTAAAAGATTTTTGAATAAGAAGGCTACTACTAACGGTCCTATTCCTCCTGGAACAGGAGTAATTAATCTCACTTTATTTTTTACTGATTCAAAATTACAGTCCCCTTTTAATTGACCATTTTCCGAAACAACTGCCGCATCAAAAATCGTTACCCCTTCATTTATATCTTCTCCTTTAATTAAATCTGGTACGCCAGCAGAAGAAACAACTATTTCTGCCCATTTTAACAAATCTTTTAAATTTTTTGTCTTGCTATTTGCTACGGTTACGGTCGCTCCTTTATTAATAAACCATAAAGCAATTGGTTTTCCGACTAATTGCCCCCTCCCGATAATTAAAACTTTTTTTCCTTCAATTGGTAATTGATATTTTTCTAATAAAAATTGAATGGCGGAAACAGTTGGGGGTAGAATTTTAAGACGGTTAGTATAAAAAGCGCCCAAATTTTTTTCGCATAACACATCGGGGTCTTTTTGAAAAAGAATGGCATTTAAAACTGATTGAGTTTTAATATGAGAAGGTAAGGGTAATTGAACAATTACTCCCCGATTATAAGGTAGACGACAAATGTCGGAAACCTTTTTTCTTAATTCTTTAGTTTTAATATTTTCTGGATATTGATATAAATGAAAATCAATATCTAATTCTTTGGCAATCTTTTCTTTTTGCTTGATAAATGATAAAGAAGCAGGATTTTCCCCAACTAAAATAACAGCCAAACGGATTTTTTTAGCAATTTTTTTTCTTTCTTCTTTAAGTTCTTCAATTATTTCTTGGGCTAATTTTTTTCCATCAATAATCATAGAATTAAAAGGGAGAAATTAATGAATAATTTAAAATCCTGAATTATGAATTATGAAGCATTAAGCATGAAGCATGAAGTATAAAGCATAAATTATAAAGCATGAATTATGAAGCATAAGGTATAAGTTATTTTTTCACACGATCGTAGAGAAAAAACAACTAAAAGGTTTAAAAATTAAAAAATTTTTAAATATATATGGTTTGGTTCTTTTCCGGAATAATTATTTTAGGCGGAGAATAAATTTTTTTGAATTCTTCGGGGTGTTCGGTATGGATTGGTATAACTAAATCGGGCTTAATTTTATTAATAAATTCCTCTAATTCTTTGCCAGAAATATGACCAGAAATATGGGCTCTTTCAAATTTACCTTCTTCAGTTAAACCTTTCATTTCAAAATGTTTTATCCAATTAATAAACCGGCCCTCAGAAATTTCCATTTCCTCGCTATGTGGTTCAGTGATTGCCCGCAAAAAATAAGAATTTTTATCTGGTTTTAAATCAATTAATTCCTGAATTTGATAAAAATTAAGAATCACAAAATAATCTTTTTTATTCTTTTGAATTTCTTCCGCCTCAACAAAAGGATGATTTTTTAAAAGAGCGCTTTCCCATTTTTTGAGTTTTGATTTTTTCTTGCCATATAAAACAGTGGTTTTATCTATTTCAATGTTAAATCCCGCCTCTTTAAGAAAAATAAGATAGCCAAAATAATTAAAAGGCAAAGCAATTTTTCTTTTAATTTCTCTGGCAATTCTTTGCAAAGTCAAAAATCGTGTGGTATCAGTCAAAGAATAATCAGCCACAATTAAACCTTTAACATTACTCACTTGTTCTTTTGCTTTTTTAAAAACCTCTTCTTCCTTCAGAACCTTTGTTTCCTTAATTCTTGTTCCCTCGCACAAAAAGTAGTTTATTTTTTCTTTTTTTAGATAATCAATAATTTTATTTAAAGCTTCTTTTTTTATTTCTGAAAGACGAAAATCGCCAGAATAAAGAATTTTTTTATTTCCTGATTTTATTAAAAACATCGTGGCTCCGGGGGCTGAATGGTCAACCAAAATTGGCGTTATTTTAAAATTTTCAAGATTAAATGGCTTAAAATCATAAACAATTTTAAAGTTTCTTCTTATTTTTTTTCTTTTTGTTGCTTCAAAAAAGTGCGGATAACCAATTTCAAAGATTTCATTTTCTAAATTTGTTTGCTTAATAATATTAAAAACTTTCAAAACTAAATAACTGGCATTTGTTAAATAGACTGGTATTTTCTCATTAATAAAAGAAAGATAAGCAGCGTGATCCATATGGGAATGAGAAAGCAAAACCGCGGAAAGTTGAAGTTTATCATAAGAAGATATTTCATGGTTTTCTTTTTTTAAAATCTCTACTAAATCCTCACGGTAAATTCCCTGTTTTTTTGGAATTAAATCTAATTCTAAATAATCTTTAATTCCATGAACTGCCCGGGGGTTCACAAATTCTTCAAAATAAAGAGCTGCTTCTTTGTAACTCTTGCCAAAATCTAAAAAAACAGAGGAATTTTTTTCCTCTAATAAAATTTTATTTCCTCCAATCTCATTAATTCCGCCAAAAAAAGTTAGTCTCATAATTTGCCATTTAAAACAAAATTTACCCCTTCGGGACTTTCATTTAATGCCTCAAGAGGCAAAGAAATATCTTTAATTAGTTGCTTTTCTTGAAGTTGGGTTTTAAAATTGATTACCGCTTCCTTTGTTTTTGCCAGACCTGAAAGTGTGATATTAAAAGCACCACTATCTGTTATAAAAATTCTTTTTATTTCTATGTTTAAATCGCTGGCTAAAGAAACGATTGAACCGATAATTTCTGAAAAATCTCGTCTATAAACATTAATTGCTTCGACTTTTTTAACTAAAGCATTAAACTCATCAGCCGCCCTTTTAAATTCTTGTTCTCTTTGTAAAACAGTACTTTGAAGCGGTTTTTCTATTGAAGCTTTATATTTTTTCTCAGTATTTTTAAAAATCGTGTAGTCAAGCAGTCCATAAACTAAAGAAAAACAGGCAAAAACCGTAATTAAAACCTTAAACCATAAAGAAATAATGCTAATTAGATGAGATTGATAATAATCTTCCTCGGTTTGAATAGGCGCCAAAGAAACAATTGTATCTTTTCTTCGGGGAATTAATCCCCGCAAAGCCACCCCAATTACCCCAGCCCAATCTCTTTTTGTATTTTTTAAATAAGGGGGTAAATTAAATCCTAAAGGAACAAGGTTATAGGTACTGCTAATCCAACTATCAAAGAATTTAATTAAATTCTCGTTTTCGTTTAAAAAAATAAAATGTGTCAAAGTTTTTTGTCTTTTAAGAGAGTAAAAATTTAAAATCATTGGTATTTCTTGGGAAAAATGTTTTTTTAGCATTTCAGGAGTAATTTTTAAAGGAAGATTCGTGCCAAAAATTTCATGCCAAGAATCATAGTCAAAATAAACCAATCTACCATTTTCGCTAATAATAAATTCAATACCATCATTTCTTAAATCTATCACCAAAGTCGGTTTTTCTTTTTCTATAAAACTATAAATAAAACGAGTTAAAGACAAAGCATAAGGCTCAATGGCCACTATTTTAAATCCTAAACTATTTAAAATTTCCCAATATGATTCAATCTGTTTTTTTATTCCCAACGCGACAAAAATCTCTTTTTCCCCTTCTTTTTGCGACTCGCCCCAAGTTTCCCAGTCAAAATACGATTCTTCCAAAGGTAAAGGAACAATCATTTGGGCATTAAAAACTATCGCATCTTTTAATTGCTCCTCACTTAATTCTGGCAAAGAAAAGTGGTTAATATAAAAATTTGCCGATGGAAGAGATAAAATCAGCCAAATATTTTTTTCTTTTCGCCAAAGTTTTTCTTTTAAGGAAATAAAAAAAGATTTTAAAGCCTCGGGATTTTGTAAAATCCCTTCTTTAATTATTCCTTTTGGAAGCGCAAACCGATTAACATAAGTTATTTTATTAATTGATTTATCAAAACAAAAAACCCTTAATTCCAAATCATTTAAAGAAACTCCGTAAATCGTAAATTCCGGCACAAGGAATTTCTGCCAGTCAAATTGAGGTTTAACAGTTAATTTTTTATTATTTTTTTCTTTTGCCACTTTTTTAAACTTTTTTTATTATACCAAAAATTCAAGCAAAAACCAATAAATAAATTGGTTTTTAAAATAATTATTAAAATTTAAAATAATTATTAAAACTTAATTAGAGATTTTGTTCGGTAGTTGAAGTTGAGGTAATTAATCCAGTTGTTGAATCAACTAAAGAGATATTCTGGAGTTTTTTACTAAAGTTAGAATAAGAGCCAGTAGCAGTACTTGTTGCCTGGCCTTCGGAATTAGAAACTATAATAGAAACATCATTAGTTGAATTAACCGATAAATTATACCCACTAGAACCATAATCTTTATTCCTTTGAAGTTTTAATAAAGCATCTTGAATGCCAGAATATGAAACATAATAAGCCTTTTGGGTATTTAAACTTGAAACAACATTTTGGTTAAAATAATAAGAAATAATTGAAGTAGCTAAAGAAATAATAAAAATTAAAGTCCCTAAAGAAATAACAGTTACAAGCGAAGCAACACCCGAAAAATAATTTTTAATTTTAAATTTTATAATTTTATAAAAAAACATAATAATAAGAAAAATTCTTTCTCTCATTTGCTAGGAGCAAGGATATTGAACACATAAGTGGCTGAACGGGTGATTTGCTGTTCAGGTCTTTGAGAATTATACCCTAAAGTAATATCAACTTTCACCGCGCCAGTTGACATTCTTAAATCTTTAACCAAATAATTAGAAGTCGTGCAGATATTTGCTTGATTTCCTCCCCCGGTTTTACAATTAAAGGAAATCCAACCAATATTTTCTGACCAAGCATAACCATAAAATTCTCCAGGCTCATAAGTTTGGCCGTTAATGGTAACTGTACTTGTTGCTACCCCAACTCCGTATTGCGAAGAAGAACAAATATTTTCTCCATTTGAACCACCGGTTGTGCAACTAAAACTAATCCAGCCATAATTTTCTGACCAAGCCCAACCAGAAAAATTGCCATTTATATCTGAGTTAACTTTATAATCAACCGAAGAACAACTATTGGTTGTTTGACAATTTAAAGAAATCCAGGAACCGTCAGATAAAATATAAGCGGCGCCAGTTAAACTCCCTGCACCTCTCGGTACTTTGACATTTGAACCAGGATAACCAAAATCAATCCAGCCAACATTATCATTCCAGGCATAATGATATAAAGAAGAAACTGCTGCGCCAGTTGCGCCAGTAGGAGAAAAAGTTAAAGAGGTGACTTTTACTTTATTTTGGTCATTTAATGGCATATTACCCTGACCTTCGTTGAGATACAAAGTATAATCACTTAAACTAAAAGTGGTAGTGGCAGTTCCCATATTTAATTCTAAATAAGCACCTCCTATTCCAAAACTGTTTACTCCTTTAGCTGCTTCAATTTTTTGGCGAAAAACTTCTTCTAATCTCATCATCAAAGAATTAACTTCTTCTTCTGCTTGTGTTCGCAAATTCGCCTTTGAAATCGTATAAACAATTCCTCCAATTAATCCTGCAGAAATAACTAAAATTCCAGAATACAAAAGAAGCTCCATCAAAGTAAAAGCTCTTCTTTGCTTTGCGAAAAAAAAGAATTTGGAATTTGAAATCTGTAATATGGATTTTAAAAATTTAAACATATGTTTTGGTTTTAGAAAAAAGCATTTAATAATTTATGAATACTAATGATTTGCCTTACTAATTTGTCAAAATTAATTTGAGTTAAATAATTTAAATCTTTAGTTATCTTATACACCACTATAACTAATTTATGATCTTCTTACTATAGCTCTAAATCAGTAAATGAATAAATTTTTTTGTTTTGCATATACCTTAATTATACTATTTTCAAATTCCATATTCCAACTACGGGCTCCAATTAATTATTATGTCATTTACTTGGGGAGAAGTACCAGTAGTTGAAAGAAAAACTTTATAACGAATATATCTATTGTTTTGGGGAGAAGCATCGCCAGAATAAGGAAGAGGTAAAGAAGTATTTGGAGCTAATGAGGCTATTGAACTTGAAGAAGTTGTCCAGTTTGCTGGATTTAAGCATAATGAGGGCACAGAAGTGCAGCCATAATAAGTCCAAGGGCCTAAAGAAGAATTAGAAAAAGCAAGTTGAAATTTAACACTCCCCCCTGTTCCTAAACTTCCTTGCCAAAGTAAAGAATTAAATCCTGCTCCATTAGCAATTCCTGTATCAATGATAGAAGAAACCAATTCTGCTGTCTGAGTGGTTGTTGCCATTGTAATTTGGCCACTTGTTGAATAATTAATATTTGTCTGGCTAGCAAATTTGTTATCCGGATTAGGGGTTGGCCCAAAATATCCCTCTCCTCCTGACCAATCAGTTTGATTAATAACCTGATTATTAAAAGAACGAGTAAGATAAAAAGAAATAGATGAAGAACTATTATAATTTAAACCATATTCTAAAAAAGAGGTAATTTTTAAAGTATTTGGATCAATGTTTCCTGATTCAGCGATATTTCCATTATTATCTCTTAAAACACTAAAAGTTTTAAAATATCTTTTATAAGAAACTCCATTTAAAATTCCTGTCTCTTTCCCACCAACAAAACTCCAAACATTATTAGTAGAAGTAGCATAATAATTTGTGTCTTTGGTTAACTCAGAAACATTATGCCAATTATCTTGGGACAAAGAAATTATTACTTCATTTTGCTGGCGCAACAAAGAATTAGCCGTTAATTTTTGTTTTGTTAATTGATAACTTCTTAAAGAAGTTGACATTAATAACACTGACCCGCCTATCATTATTATTCCAACAGCAATCGATAATAAAAGCTCCAAAAGAGACTGAGCAGGAAATTGGAATTTAGAATTTAGAATTTGGAATTTAGAATAAGAATTTTTCATTAATAAGAAATGAGTCCTTGACTGGAAACAGAAATTGTTGTTGTCGCATTGGAACTTGTTGACTGAATAACAAGAAATTGGTTTGTTCCACTATAATTGGTCCCTGTTAATTTATTAAAAGAAATATTGAGGCTGTTGCCAATGCTGGGGGTAGAAAAAACAACCCCTTCAGGCAAATGTTTTATTTCAATTGGCGAAGAATAAGTTGCCCCTTTATATAAAGCATAAAAATCGTTTCCAGAAACTGGGTTTTCAAAATGGACTCCCCATTGTTCACTGTCTTTTTGGCTAACGGAATTTTGCTGAGCATATTTTAATAAAGAAACAATTTCTTGAGTAGCTCTTTCCAGAATTTTTGTCTTTGAGGCATTCATATAATAACCAATACCAATAGTAGCGATCGTAGCCGTAACAGCCACAACAATTAAGGTTTCCAAAAGAGTAAAACCAGAATTCTTAAAAAATTTTTTAATTTTATAATTTTTTATTTGGATAAACATAATTTTTAATTAAACATAATTAACGACTTCTAACGACTTCCGAAGTCGTTAATTTATAATTTAGATTAATCTAGCTAACGACTTCCGAAGTCGTTAATTTAGAATTGTCCTACCAACTGATACACTGGCACAATTAAAGATAAGGCAATTCCGCCAACAATTATTCCTATAAAAACAAGCAATGCCGGTTCAATAAAGGAAACTAATGTTTTTAAAGCAACCTCAATTTCTGATTCATAAAAAAGAGATAAAGTATACAAAATTTCATCAGTCTGACCTGCTTTTTCACCAATGGCTAATAAATTAGAAACAACTGAGGGGAAAATTTTTTCTCTTTTAAATGAATCACCAATTGAAACTCCTTTTGCTAAATACTCTCTCGCGATTCTTAAAAGAGAGGCCTCGTATTGAGGATTACCAACTGCCTGAGCAGTAACTTCCACTGCCTGAATAATTGGCATTCCTGTTCTAATTAAAGAACCTAAAACAGAAGCAAACCTTTCTAAAGCCATTTTCTCTATTAAATTTTTTACTACGGGAATTTTCTCCAATAAACGATTAAAATACTCTTTCCCTTTTTTATTTTTTGAAAAATAAAGATATAAAGCCAAGGGAATAACAATAATTAAAGGGAAAATAATATAAATATATTTATTCAAAAACATTCCTACTGACAAAACTAAACGAGTATAAAAAGGAACCTTTCCTCCAGTGGATAAAAACATCTGGCCTAATTTTGGAATAGCAAAGGTCACAAGAAAAATAACCATTAAAAATGAAGTAGCAATTAAAAGAATCGGATAAATTAAGGCTGATTTAACCTTGCTTTTTAATTCTCTTTCTCTCTCTAAATCAGAAGAAACTTGTTCCAAAGTTTTTTCTAAATTTCCAGCTGTTTCTCCGGCTTTTATTAAATTCACTATTACGGGAGAGAAGTAATCCGGATGATGCTGAAAAGCAAGATAAAATGGCTGGCCTTTTTCCAAATTGCTTCTGATCTCTAAAAGGAATCTTCTGACTGGGCCTGATTCAAAATCTTCAATTAAAATATCAATAGCAGAAAATAAATCAGTGCCAACATTTAGCATCAAAGCAAGGTATTTAGTTAAAAAAACTTTATCTGTTAAACTTAACGATTCTTTTTTAAAAAGCGTTCCCTTTTTTGCTTTTTCTAAAACCAAGTGCCTAACAGAAATCGGCTTAAGATTCTGGCTTGCTAAAAAATCCAAAGCCGCCTGCAAATTCGGCTGGCTGATATTTCCTTCCTTAACTCTTCCTTGTTTATCTTGAGCAATAAAATGAAACAACATAATAATAAAGTCAAAAATCAAAATTGAAAGCCAAAAGTCAAAATTATTTATTTTAACTTTTAACTTAATAATTAATAGAAGGAGTTTATATTGTTATTGGGAATTTTAAATTTGATATTTTATTCTTTGATAACTCTCATTACTTCTTCAATGGTTGTTAGCCCTAATTCTGCCTTTGATAACCCTTCTTCGAACATTGTTTTCATTCCAAAGGAAAATGCTAAATTTCTTAAACCATCAATTGAAAAATCTGGTTTTTGAATATATTCTCTAACTTTTTCATTAACATCAAATGCTTCATAAATTGCTAATCTTCCCCGAAAACCAGTATAACCGCAGGATTTGCATCCTTTTCCCCGATAAAGCATTTTTGGTTTAAAAACAGGAGCAAATTTTCCTTTTGTTGTTTTTAATTGTTGATTAACGGCTTCATAAACAGAATTTGGTACTTCATAGCTTTCAATACACTCTTTGCAAATTTTTCTTACTAATCGCTGGGCAATAATCATATTAACAGTAGCAGAAACTAAAAATGGCGGAATGTTCATATCAATTAATCTAGGAATAGCGGTTGGCGCATCATTGGTATGCAAAGTAGATAAAACTAAATGGCCGGTTAAAGCCGCGTGAACCGCAATTTCCGCTGTTTCATTATCACGAATTTCGCCAACCATAATAATATTTGGGTCCTGACGTAAAATAGCACGTAATCCATTAGCAAAATCAATCCCCGCTTTAGGGTTTACCTGAATTTGATTAACATATTTTAATTCGTATTCTATAGGGTCTTCCAAAGTAATAATATTTACCTCTGGCCGATTCAATTTGTTTAAAATCGCATAAAGAGTTGTAGTTTTACCAGAACCAGTTGGGCCAGTGACTAAAATCATTCCGTGAGTTTTTGTAATGTTGTTTTCCACTATTTTGATTGTGTCCTCTAACATTCCTAATTCTTGAAAACTCATTGGCTTGACAGAACCAGTTAAAAGACGCATCTCCAATTTTTCTCCATACATTGTAGGAATAATTGCCACCCGAATATCAAAAACAGTATCTGCATATTTATATTTAAAACGCCCATCTTGTGGTTTATTATGTTCATCAATTTGTAATCCTGCTAAAATTTTAATTCTTGCCACTACTGCCGAATGAATTTCTTTGGCTAATCTTAAAATCTCTCTTAAAACACCGTCAATACGAAAGCGAATTAACACTTCATCAGCTAAAATTTCAATATGAATATCAGAAGCATTAAGCGAAGCAGCATAAGAAATCAAATTATCAATCAAAGAAACAATAGGAAATTCTGTCGCAGCTTTTTCTGCCTCTAGTCCTCTTAATTTTAAAGAAGCGCGAATACTTTCCTGAATTGTTTTTTGGAAATCCTGAGAGGCAACCGCGCCATATTGAGAAAAGGCTGACTGTAAATCATCTTCTAAAGTTAAATATGGTTTAATAAAATAGCCAGTATATTTTTCTAAAAAATTAATAGTTTCCAAATTTACCGGATCAAGCATCGCCACTTTCAAACTATTATCTAATTTTTCAAAAGCGACGGCATTTTTTGTCCGGCTAATATCCTCAGGAATGATATTTAAAATTTCTTTGGGAATAGTTCGGCCAACTAATTTTACTCTTTCTACTCTTAAATAATTGGCTAATAAATCAGCATAATAGTCGCGTGTAAGAAATCCGCGAGAAACCAAAATATCAACAATATTTTTTTCTGTTCTTTGTGATTCTTTTAAGGCGCTCTCAAAATCAACTTCGGTTAATAATCCGTTTTCAAGCAGAAGTTTTTTTAGTTGCTCGAGGGGAATTAACATAAAAATATTTTATTTATTTTGTATTTTATATTTTAAAATATTGAAAAATCTGCCACTTACTTATTATATCATTTAAAATTAAGACAAGCAAAGCAGAAGGAAGCCAAAAATTCAAAAGAGAGAGACGAAAAGGGGCTTGGGAGATATTCTCTTCGATTTGTTTAACACTTCGCCGTTTAGTTCTTTTATCTAATAGATTAAAAACAATAAAAATTAAATGAAAGATAATTCCTAAAAACAATACTAAACAAAGATAAAACAAACAACTTGGCCAACCAGTAAGAAGAAACCCCAGTGAGGCAAAATAAGGTTCTTCATCATAAAAAAATGTTTCTTTAAATTTTTTATTGAATTTCAAAATCAGCCAAAAAATCAAATAGGCAAAAATAATAGTTACCATTGCCGAGAAAAAATAATGTTGAAAAGAATAGCGTAAAAAATAAATAAAAGGGATATAAGGAGGTAAAAGTTTTTGGCTTAAAGAATTATTTAACCAAAGAAAATAATTAATTAAAGTTTTTAAAATATTAATTATTAAAATAAAAATAACTAAAAAAAATATTATTTTTTTTAGCCTATTAATTGATAAAGTTTCTTTTTTAAGATACCGAAAAATTATTAAAACCAAATCAAAACCTACATAAAAATAATTTAAATTTAAAAAAATTACTTGAAATATTTTTAGCATAACTTTATTTATAAAATATATTTTACTCTATAATAATAATTTTTTCAATTAAAAACCCGCCCAAAAAAGGGCGGATTAAAGATATTATTATCAAACATCTTTTATGTTCCGGTATCAGTATAACAACCCGAAGTGGAGTTTGCAATCATCGCTGTTCCTACTTCATAAATATCTGATAAGTTTCCGCCATCAGTTGTTTCTTGAGAGGTATAAGTAGTGCTTTCCATATTTGCCAAAAACTCAAAAGTATTAGAGGAGCCCGGAAGATAAATATAATATCTTTTTCCGTTTACTGGATTAGGATCTATAGGATAACTAGAAATAGGTGCCCCACCACTTAAACTTGATAAATCAACAGGAACCCAACCTGTACCGTTTATTAGTTGACTGGCGGTTGTTGTGGCTGTTCTACCCATACAAGCTCCAGCAAAACTGAAACCTGGATGAGCATATACATACCAAAGGGAGGTGCTTCCTATGCTTGGCGAACTTGCTTCTGTTAAATAATAAGATAATGCTGTTTTTAAGGTAGATAAATCAGAAATTCGCTGAGCATCTCGCGCTTTTCTCAACATTTCTGCTGGGTTAATCACAATAACCATTGTGGTCGAAAGAATCGCTAAAATTCCAATGACAATCAATAGTTCTAATAAAGTAAATCCTTTTTTCATGTTTTAGTTTATATTTTTTAGTTTATATTTTTTATATTTATATTTTCCACTGCCTAATTTTAATTTTTTCGACCAAATTTTTTATTTAACAAACTTTTATTAAATTATATTAAATTATATAAAAATAAAAAAAATAAAACAATTAAGTCAAATTTTCTTTTAGAGAATTTTTAGAAATTTCTGATTTTACTTTATTGATTAATTCATCAATTGAAAGTCGGGCTTTAACAAAATAATCAATTACTCCCAGAGATTTTCCTCTTTCAATATCCGAGGGCTGGCCTAAATTAGAAATAATAATTACAGGAATTTTTTCCATTAAGGGGTCTTGCCTAATTGTTTCCAAAACCTCAAAGCCATTCTTTTTTGGAAGGATTAAATCCAAAAGAATTAAATCTGGCTTTAATCCTTGAGTAATTAAAAATTTTAAAGCTTCTTCGCCATCAATTGCTCTTATCAATTGAAAATTTTCTTTTTCAAGTTTTAACTGTAAAACACTTGATAAAAATGGATCATCTTCTACTAAAAGAATCAAAGGTTTATTATTCATATTCCAAATTAATAATTAAACAAAAATTAATTTCAATTTTATATATCTATTATAGAGCTTAAAAAATTCAATGTCAAGCAAAAAACTCCCTTTACGGGAGTTTTTGTGTTTTGAAGAATATTTCAATTCTTTCTGGTTATCTCAAGAGGAAGTCTTCACTTTGGGCTTAAAGACCAACACCCTCTCGTTTAAGACGAAATCGACCATTTTTCTTCTTTTTGTATATTTAAACAAAAAGAAGAAAATAAATTCTATAAAGAAAAGTTTCACCCCCAGGTTCCCCTAGGAGTGCCTTGTTATGACTTAGCCCCTGTCACCGAACCGAGACTAACCCCTTATTCAGGGGCTTCATCTCTTTCCGGCTCCCTTGACTTGACAGGCGGTGAGTACAAAGCTCGAGAACGTATTCACCGCGGTATGGCTGACCCGCGATTACTAGCGATTCCGACTTCATGAGGTCGAGTTGCAGACCTCAATCTGAACTGGGGGAAAGTTTGCTGCGATTAGTTCCGCCTTACGGCTTGACAACGCATTGTCTTTCCCATTGTAACATGAGTGTAGCCCAGGGCATCAGAGGGCCATGCGGATTTGTCGTCATCCCCTCTTCCTCCTTCATTAAAGAAGGTTGTCTCGGTTGACACATATAACAACCAACAGGGGTTGCGCTCGTTACCCCACTGAAGGGAACAACTTACGCCACGAGCCGACGACAACCATGCAGCACCTGTCCTGCCGTCCTTGCGGATACCCAACTTTCATCAGGTGTTCGTCAGGATTTCTAGCCCTGGTAAGGTTCTTCGTTTGCCTTCGAATTAAACCTCATGTTCCACCGCTTGTGCGAGCTCCGGTCTATTCCTTTGAGTTTTAGCCTTGCGGCCGTACTTCCCAGGCGGGATGCTTAACGCGTAAGCTTCGCCACTGATAGGGTCGATACTACCAGTAGCTAGCATCCATCGTTTAGGGCGTGGACTACAAGGGTATCTAATCCTTTTTGCTCCCCACGCTTTCGTCTTAGAGCGTCAGAGAAGACCCAGTTAGCTGCCTTCGCTTTCGGTGTTCCGCACGATATCAACGGATATCACCCCTACACCGTGCGTTCCGCTAACCCCTTTCTCCCTCTACCTCATCAGTTTCTTGTGCTAGTCCATGGTTAAGCCATGGGATTTAACACAAGACTTGACCAGCTAATAAATAAAATTTATTAGCCAGCTCCAAAAAGAATGAGGCGCCTAAGGACACTTTACGCCCAGTAAATCCGGATAACGCTTGGAGCCTACGTATTACCGCGGCTGCTGGCACGTAGTTTGCAGCTCCTTATTCGTAAGGTAACATCAAATCGCAAAAGCGACTTTCTCCCCTACAAAAGCGGTTTACAATCCGAAGACCTTCTTCCCGCACGCGGCGTCGCTCGGTCAGGCTTGCGCCCATTGCCGAAGATTCTCGGCTACTGCCTCCCGTAGGAGTATGGTCCGTTCTCAGTACCATTGTTGGGGGTCATGCTCTCACACCCCCTACCCGTCATCGCCTTGGTGAGCCATTACCTCACCAACTAGCTGATAGGACCTAAGCCGATCGCAGAGCGTCTTGCGACTTTAGTCCGATACTCTTTCGAGACCGGACACCATTTGAAATTACCCCATCTTTCGATGGGCTATGTCAAACTCTGCGGTACGTACTAAGGTATTACTAACCCGTTTGCCACTATCCTTCGCTCCGCACTACGTGTGAACTTTGGAATAGTAAGTTATTTAAATAAAGATTGCTTACAGTTCCGTAGTTCCACACACAGTGTGGAGCGAAGGACCGTTCGACTTGTATGCCTTATCCACGCCGCCAGCGTTCATCCTGGACCAGGATCAAATCCTCTTTAAAAATAAAATCCTCTTGAGATAACTAGAAAAAATTGAAATTTATTCAGCTATTTTTAATTTTCTTTTTAATTTTCAAAGAGCTTTCAATTCTTTTCATTTCTTTCTAAATTTTTGTTCAAAAAGACAACCACTCTTTTGAGTTGGTTGTCTTTTTGTCTTTAAGAAAGTGAAAGAAAAATTTTCAAAATTTGTCTTACATAAGTATCTCCTAATTTTAAATTATCTAATTTTATTATACTCTCAAAAATTTTTTTGTCAAGAGCGCGGGCGACCGGATTTGAACCGGCGACCTCCGCAGTGACAGTGCGGCGTTCTAACCAGGCTGAACTACACCCGCCCAAGTGCCAGGGATGGGGATCGAACCCATGACCTTGGCGTTATGAGTGCCACGCTCTAACCAACTGAGCTACCCTGGCACAATAAATACTAAATTTTTTTGTTATCAACTTCTTGATATCAACTTTATTTTTTTATTATCTATTATCGATTTTGTTATTCTTGACTTTTATTCTCTTATTACTTTTATTCTCGACTTCGTTACTTTTATTCTCGACTTCGCTTTTATTCTCGACTTCGTAAGTCGTTAACGACTTACGAAGTCGAGAATATGAAGTCGAGAATATTAGAATACCCAATACAAAAAATGTTGCGGGGGCTGGAATTGCACCAGCGTCTCGAGGTTATGGGCCTCGCAGGGTACTACTCCCCCACCCCGCGGCTAAAATTTATCCCAGAAAAATCTGAGATAAATTTTAAAATTTTATTCTTTGTTATTTACCAATAATTGTGGTTGTTGTTTCTTCTGGCATTTGAGAACCAGGAATAGTTTCTTCTATTGTTGATGTTTCATTAGTAGGTGATGTTAAGTCCTGTGGAGCAATTACTTTCTTTCCTCCTTTCATTACCAAAACCGCAAGTAAAATAATCACAATTAAAGCAATAATTATATAAATCCAATTCTTTTGCATAATTTTTAAACTTTTAATTTATTATTTATTATCCTTCTTTATAGTATTTTAAAGAAGGCTCGACCTTTTAATTTCGCTTTATCTATTATAAAGCATTAAAATTTTGAAGTCAACATTTTTAGTGATAAAATAAAAATGAAGTTAATAACTAATAAAAATGGCTCAAATAAACAATTTATCTAAAAATTATTTTTCTAACAAAAAAATTCTTCTTGTTGGTTTAGGAATTTTAGGGGGAGGTTTAGCTACTGCTTTATGGTTTTTAAAACAGAAAGTCAAATTAACGATTACTGACTTAAAATCAAAAGAATACCTTCAAAAAAGCATTCAAAAGCTTAAAAAATATAATAAACAGATTAAATATGTTTTAGGAAAACATCGTTTCTTTGATTTTAAAAATAATGAAATAATTATCGTTAATCCGGCGGTAAAAACCTTAGATAACCCCTATCTTAATTATGCAAAAAAATTAAAAAAAACCATTGAAAACGATTTATCATTTCTTTTTAAATTCACCACCAACCCTAAAATTTGTATTACAGGCACTCGTGGTAAAACTACTACTACTAATTGGGTTTATTTTTTTATTAAAAATAAAGAAAAAAATGCTTTAATTGGTGGTAACATTCCTGAATATCCAATTTTTTCCTTAATAGAAAAAATAAAAAATAATGAACCGATAATTCTTGAATCTTCTTGTTTTCAATTAGAACTTTTTAATAATAGACCAAAAATTGCAGTAATCACTAGTTTATACCAAGACCATCTTAATCGTTATAAAAAAATGGAAACCTACGCCAAAATAAAAGCTCAAATTTTTTTAAATCAATTATCAGAGGATTATTTAGTTTTAAATTATAATAATAAATGGACAAAATTCTTTCTCTCTTTAAAACCAAAATCCAAAATTTATTTCTTCTCTTTAAAAACACCTTCCAAGAAAAATTTCCAAGGAATATTTGTAAAAAATAATAAAGTCTATTTTAGAGATAAAGGGGAAGAAGTTTTTATTTTGAATATTAAAAATTTTAAAAAACAATGGGGAGAACATAATGTTTCAAATCTTTTATGCGCGATACTTGTGGCTTATCTTTACGGTTTAAGTTTTGAAGAAATTAAAAAACAAATTCCCAAACTTCCTCAAATAAAAATGCGACAAGAAAAAATTTTTGAGAATAAAAAGTTAAAAATTATTAATGATAGCGCCGGCACTTCACCCGAAGCAGCAATTGCCGCCTTAGAAAGATTCAAAAAAGAAAAGAAAAATTTAATTCTTATTTGCGGTGGCACTGACAAAAATTTAAATTTTGATGATCTAGCTTTAAAAATTAAAAAATATATTAAACCAGAAAATTTAGTGCTTCTAAATGGATCGGCAACAAAAAATCTTCTTAAAAATTTAGAAAAAATAAAGTATTTAGCAAATTATAATCTTTTTGATAATTTAAGCGAATGTTTAAGTTATGCTTTAAATCGCGCATCTCAATTAAAGAAAAAAACGATTATTCTTTTTTCCCCTGCTTCAGCTAGTTTTGAAAAATTTAAAAACGAATTTGATCGCGGCGAAAAATTTAACCAACTTATTAAATCATTTTTTAAAACCCCCTAATTAGCAGGTTTTAAAATGTAGGATGTATTTGAAAAACTCCAAACTGATTTTATTAACAGCCAAGAGCGCCGGAAGAGCTAAAGACCACCCCTCTTCCACCCCACTATGTCAAAAAGCGGAAGCGGAAAGGACGATTTCAAGTTTTTCTAATCTCGCTTTGCGGGATTGCTCGGCATAGCCTCGTTTGGCGGCAAATTCTTTTATTCCTCTTCAAAATAATCCGAATCAACTTTTTTAATATCGTAGCTAGTTATTTTAGACGCCCCCACATCATTTTCTATCATTAATTGCGCAAGCATTTCACCGTCAATCAAAATAACTTTATGCGGAATTGTTTTTACATATTCTAAAGCATCTTTG